>CANGUQ010000149.1 GCA_947456915.1 Betaproteobacteria bacterium | reverse complement strand
TCAGCGGCGGCGCCGGGCGTTGGCCGCGATGCGCATGCGCAGCGCGTTGAGCCGGATGAATCCCGCCGCGTCGGCCTGGTTGTAGGCGCCCTTGTCGTCCTCGAATGTGGAGATCGCCGGGTCGAACAGGGTGTCGGTCTTCGACTCGCGGCCCACGACGATCACCGTGCCCTTGTACAGCTTCAGCTTCACCGTTCCGTTGACGGTTTCCTGCGAGGCGTCGATCAGCGTCTGCAGCAGCCTGCGCTCGGGGCTGAACCAGTACCCGTTGTAGATCATGCGCGCGTAGCGCGGCATCAGATCGTCCTTGAGCGCCAGCACTTCCCGGTCCATCGTGATCGATTCCATCGCACGGTGGGCCTTCAGCATGATCGTGCCGCCGGGCGTCTCGTAGCAGCCGCGCGACTTCATGCCCACGTAGCGGTTCTCGACGAGATCCAGGCGTCCGATACCGTGCTTGCCGCCCAGACGGTTGAGTTCCGCGAGCACCTTGGCCGGAGACATCCGGCGACCGTTCACCGCGACGATGTCCCCGCGCTGGTAGGCGAGTTCGATGTACTCGGGCCGGTTGGGCGCCTTTTCCGGCGACACCGTGAGCCGCCACATCGACTCCTCCGGCTCGTACGACGGGTCCTCCAGGATGCCGCCCTCGTAGGAAATGTGCAGCAGGTTCGCGTCCATCGAATACGGTGCGCCGCCGCCCTTGCGCTTCTTGAAGTCGACCGGAATCCGGTGCTGGTCGGCGTAGGCGAGAAGCTTCTCGCGCGACAGCAGATCCCACTCGCGCCACGGCGCGATCACCTTCACGTTGGGCATCAGCGCGTAGGCGCCGAGCTCGAAGCGCACCTGGTCGTTGCCCTTGCCCGTGGCCCCGTGCGAGATCGCATCGGCGCCGGTCTTCTGCGCGATCTCCACCAGTCGCTTCGCGATCAGCGGGCGCGCGATCGAGGTGCCGAGCAGGTACTCGCCTTCGTACACGGTGTTGGCGCGAAACATCGGATACACGAAGTCGCGCACGAACTCTTCCTGCAGGTTCTCGATGAAGATCTGCCTGACACCGAACAGCTTCGCCTTCTTGCGCGCAGGCTCGACCTCCTCACCCTGGCCGATGTCGGCGGTGAAGGTGATCACTTCGCAGTCGTAGACATCCTGCAGCCACTTGAGGATGACCGAGGTGTCCAGGCCGCCGGAGTAGGCGAGGACGACCTTCCTGATACCGCTGCTTTTCTTGGCCATGGTGCGGGTCTTCGTCTGCGAGCGCCGGGCAGTCGTGCTCCGGCAGGGGTGGATCGGAGGCCGCCGTCGTTTCTGCCGCGGCGGTCGCGTCGGGAGTCAGGGGGTGCAGTGAGGCGGCGGCGGGAAGCAGGACGCCTGAGCGGGAACATGTGCGGTGCACGGCCGGGCCGCTGCCGGGCAGGGCGGGAGGGCGTGCTGATCGGCCCGCGCCCGGTCGGCGCCGGTACCTGCGCGCCCGTTGCAAGGTGATGGAGGCCAGACCCGGTCGAGTGTCATCCGCGCGCTGCTCAATCCAGTCGAATCGCGAGCTTCTTCAGCAGCGGCGCCCAGCGCGCGGCCTCGTCGCGGATCATCGCGGCAAACGCCTCCGGCGTCCCACCGGCCGGGTCGAGTCCGGCGGCAGAGATGCGGGCGCGGCCGTCGGCCGCGGCCAGCACGGCGTTGATCTCGCCGTTGAGGCGAGCGATCACCGCCTTCGGCGTGCCTGCGGGGACCAGCACGCCGTTCCACAGCATCGCCTCGAACCTCGGAAAGCCCTGCTCGGCGATCGTCGGCACGTCGGGGAACAGCGCGTAGCGCTTCGCGCTGGTGACTGCGATCGGCCGCAACCGTCCGGACTTCAGGTGCACGTTGAGGGCGGTCGGCGCGGCGAACAGCAGTTGCGTCTCGTTCTGCGCCACCGAGGCGGCCGCAGGCGGTGCGCCGTTGAACGGGCTGTGCAGCGCGTCGAAGCCGGCGATCGACTTGAACAGTTCCATCGTCAGATGCGACGAACTCGCGTTGCCGACGGATGCGTAGGTGAGCTTGCCCGGGTTGGCCCTGGCCCAGGCGATCAGGTCGGCGACGGAACGCACTGGCAGGTCGGCGTTCACCGCGAGCATGTTCGGTGCCGTGCTGGTGGCGATCACCGGTGCGAGATCGCGTTGCGGCACGTACGGCAGCCGCGCGTACAGGAACGGGGCGAGCGCCATCGGGCCGTTGAAGCTGATCACCATCGTGTGGCCGTCGGGTGCAGCCTGCGCCGCCGCAGCGGTGCCGACGGTACCACCTGCGGCGGGTCGATTGTCGATCAGCAGCGGCTGGCCCAGCGTGTCACGCAGCCGCTCGCCGATGACGCGCGCCAGCACGTCGAGCGAGCTCCCCGGCCCCGCAGTCACGATGAACCGGATCGGCCGCTCGGGCCAGTTCCCGCTCTGTGCGATGGCGGCGCTGCCGGGTACGGCGGTGACGCAGGCACAGGCTGCCAGCACCACGGCCGCGCCGCTGCCGCGTCCCGCGCCGGAACGTTGCGCCATCTGGTCTGGATCCCTGCGCACGTTGCGACCCCGCGCTCAGCCGTCCACGCGGCCGAGCAGCAGGTACTCGAGCAGCGCCTTCTGCACGTGCATGCGGTTCTCCGCCTCGTCCCAGACCACGCTCTGCGGGCCGTCGATCACCTCGGCAGTCACCTCCTCGCCGCGGTGCGCCGGCAGGCAGTGCATGAACAGCGCGTCGGGCGCCGCCGCCTTCATCATCTCGGCGTCGACGCACCAGTCCTCGAACGCCTTCATGCGTTGCGCGTTCTCCGCCTCGAACCCCATGCTGGTCCAGACATCGGTGGTGATCAGGTCGGCGCCGCGGGCGGCGTCCATCGGATCGGCGAACTGCTCGAAGTGCGTCGTGTCGTAGATGCCGGCGCGCTCGGCCTCGACCTCGTAGCCGGGCGGTGTCGACACGTGCACGTTGAAGTCGAGCACGGTGGCTGCCTGCAGCCACGTGTTGCAGACGTTGTTCGAGTCGCCGATCCACGCCACCGTCCTGCCCTGGATCGGGCCGCGATGCTCGATGTAGGTGAAGATGTCGCCGAGGATCTGGCAGGGATGGTATTCGTTGGTGAGCCCGTTGATCACCGGCACGCGCGAGACTTTCGCGAAGCGCTCGACGATGTCCTGGCCGAAGGTGCGGATCATCACGATGTCGACCATGCGCGAGACCACGTTCGCCATGTCCTCGACCGGCTCGCCGCGCCCGAGCTGCGTGTCGCGCGTGTTGAGGTAGATCGCGATGCCGCCCAGCTGCTGCATGCCGGCCTCGAACGACAGCCGCGTGCGCGTGCTCGCCTTCTCGAAGATCATCGCCAGCGAGCGGTCCGCGAGCGGCCAGTAGCGCCGGTAGGCCTTGAATTCGGCCTTGATCCACGCCGCCCGCGCGAACAGGTACTCGTACTCGTCGCGGGTGAAGTCGAGGAAGGTGAGGTAGTGCTTGATCGGGTTCACGATCGGCTGGGCGGTGCGCCCGGGTCGCAGCGGCCGCGGCCGCCGGTGACGCCGGAGGGCGCGGCGCGGACTAGCGCTGGAGGAAGCCGCGGATGAGCGGCGCGAGGATGGCCACGATGCGATCGGCCTGCTCGTCGGAGAGCACCAGCGGCGGCAGCAGGCGCACGATGTTGTCGTAGGTGACGTTGATCAGCAGCCCGGCCTCGAGCGCCTGGGCGACCAGTTCGTTGCACGGGCGGTCGAGTTCGATGCCCAGCATCAGTCCCGCGCCGCGGATCTCGGTGACGCCGGTGACGCCGGCGAGCGCCTGGCGGAAAGCGCCGACCATTCGCGCGCCGAGCACCCGCGCACGATCGAGCAGGCCTTCTTCCTCGATGATCGCCAGCGTGGTGAGCGCAGTGCGGCAGATCAGCGCACCACCGCCGAACGTGGTGCCGTGGGTGCCCGGACCGAATACCCTGGCCGCAGCGCCGCGGCCGAGACAGGCACCGATCGGCATGCCGTTGGCGAGTCCCTTGGCGAGCGTCAGCACGTCGGGCAGCACATCGGTGTGCTGGTAGGCGAACCAGGTGCCGGTGCGACCCATCCCGCTCTGCACCTCGTCGAGCATCAGCAGCCACTGCTTGCGGTCGCAGAGCTCGCGCAGGTGCGAGAGGTACTGCTTCTCCGGGATCTGGATGCCGCCTTCGCCCTGCACCGGCTCGACCAGCACCGCCACCACGTTGGCGTTGTTCTCGGCGACACGGTTGACCGCGTCGAAGTCGTTGAACGGCACCCGCGCGAAGCCGCCCAGCAGCGGTTCGAAGCCGGCCTGTGCCTTGCGGTTGCCGGTGGCGGAGAGCGTCGCGATGGTGCGTCCGTGCCACGAGCGATCCATCACGACGATGGTAGGCAGCTCGACGCCGCGCTGATGGCCGTACAGGCGCGCGAGCTTGATCGCGGTCTCGTTCGCCTCGGCACCCGAGCAGTTGAAGAACGCGTTGTCCATGCCGGAGAGCTGCGCGAGCCTCTCGCCGAGCTGTTCCTGCTCCAGCACGCGGTAGATGTTGGAGGTGTGGATCACCTTCGCGGCCTGGTCGGCAATGGCCGCGACGAGGCGCGGATGCGCGTGGCCGAGGCCGTTGACCGCGATGCCGGCGAGCGCATCCAGATAGCGTTTGCCGGATTCGTCCCACAGCCACGCGCCTTCTCCGCGCACGAACGCGACCGGAAGCCGCTTGTAGGTGTTCATCAGGTGGGCGGACATCGGAGTCCTCCGGAGACTGGGAGCAAATGAAAACGGCGGCTGCTGCCGCCGTTCGGGACGAGTGCGACCCGATCCTGAAACCGTCGTGTGGCGGCCGCTCCGTCGCTTCGGTCGTCGCGGCTGCTACACTCGATGATGTGCGTTACCTACGCCAGCGCCTGCGCTACCGGTCAACCCAGCGCCTTCACCGCCGCCGACAGCCGGCTCTTGTGCCGTGCGGCCTTGTTCTTGTGGATGATGCCCTTGTCGGCGATGCGGTCGATCACGGCGACACTGCTCGCGTACACGGCCTGCGCATCGGCCTTGTTGCCGGCGTCGATCGCGACCCGCACCTTCTTGATCGCGGTGCGCATGGCCGAGCGCAGGGTCATGTTGTGAGCGCGCTGGGCATCGGCCTGGCGGGCGCGTTTACGAGCTTGAGCGGAATTGGCCACGGCGTATCTCTGTCGGACGGGTCGGTTGGCGGGCAACGGCGCGGGGGTGGCTGCGGGTGCAGGACCGGCCGCGATCGCGATGAAACTTGCGAAAAGCCGTGGATGATACTTCGGAGCAGGCGGGAATTCAACCCGCCGGAAACCGTGACCGGCTGCGCCGCCGAGCGGCTGGCGCCGGGGCGGCGGATACCTGACCGGCCCGGGCCCGCTGCCGCCCGCCGCTGCCGGCGTGCAGCGCGATGAACCTGCTGCGTGCCTTCGGCGCGGTGAGTTCGATGACGCTGGTCTCACGCGTGCTCGGTTTCGTGCGCGACCTGCTGATCGCGCGCATGTTCGGCGCGGGCGCACTCACCGACGCGTTCTTCGTCGCCTTCAAGCTGCCGAACCTGCTGCGGCGCATCTTCGCCGAGGGCGCGTTCTCGCAGGCGTTCGTGCCGATTCTCGCCGAGTACCGCAACCGCCGCGGCGAGGACGATGCGCGCGAACTGGTCGCGCACGTCGCGGGCACGCTTGCCGTGGCGCTGGTGGTGGTGACGGTGCTGGGCATCCTCGCCGCCCCGGCGATCGTGTGGCTCTCGGCGCCCGGGTTCGCGGCCAGTCCGGAGAAGTTCGCGCTCACCGTCGAACTGCTGCGCATCACCTTTCCGTACATCCTGTTCATTTCGCTGACCGCGCTCGCCGCCGGCATCCTGAATACGTGGAGCCGGTTCGCGATGCCGGCGTTCGCCCCGGCGCTGCTCAATCTGTCGTTCATCGCCTGCGCCCTGTGGCTGGCGCCGTACTTCGATCCGCCGGTGAAGGCTCTGGCGTGGGCGGTGTTCGCCGGTGGCGCGCTGCAGCTCGCGTTCCTGTTGCCGTTTCTGGCGCGCCTGCGCATGCTGCCGCGCCCGCGCTGGGGCGGCCGCGACCCGGGAGTGCGCCGCGTGCTGCGGCAGATGGGGCCGGCGCTGTTCGGCGTCTCGGTCGGGCAGGTCAGCCTGCTGATCAATACCATCTTCGCTTCGTTCCTCGCGAGCGGCAGCGTGTCCTGGCTCTACTACGCCGACCGGCTGATGGAGTTTCCGACCGGGCTGCTCGGGGTGGCGCTGGGCACCATCCTGCTGCCCAGCCTCGCGCGCAGCCACGCCGATCGCACCGCCGAGGAGTACAGCCAGCTGCTCGACTGGGGGCTGCGCCTGACGCTGCTGCTCGCAGCGCCGGCAGCGGTCGCGCTCGCGGTGCTCGCTACGCCGCTGGTGGCGACGCTGTTCCACTACGGCGCATTCGACGCGCGCGACGTGGCGATGACGCGCGCTGCACTGGTCGCCTACAGCGTCGGGCTGATCGGCCTGATCATGGTGAAGGTGCTCGCGCCCGGGTTCTACGCGCGGCAGGACGTGCGCACCCCGGTGAAGATCGCGCTGATCACGCTCGCCGCCACGCAGGTGATGAATCTCGTCTTCATCGTGCCGCTCGCCCACGCCGGGCTCGCGCTGGCGATCGCGCTCGGGGCCTGCCTCAATGCATTCCTGCTGCTGCGCGGGCTGCGCCGCGCCGGGGCCTACACGCCGCAGCCGGGCTGGCTCGCGTTCGGCCTGAAGATCGCGGTGGCACTCGGGCTCATGGGCGCGGTGCTCTGGTGGGCCGCCGGCCCGCCGGGCAACTGGCTGGTTTTTCACGGCCTTGGCCGGGCGCTGCGGCTCGCGCTGGTGTGCGCGATCGGAGCGCTCGCGTACTTCGCCGCGCTCGCTGCGCTCGGTCTGCGGCCGCGGCAGTTCGCACGGCGGGTGACCGGATAGCCGGTGCCGCCGCGCGGCACGGCGCCGGTCAGAGCAGCCGGCGTACCTCGCTGGAGGTCACGACGAGCGCTTCGCGGGCGAACCGTTCGTGGTTGTCGTCGATGTGCGGCAGCCGGTACAGGTAGTTCACCATCACGCCGGCCGACTGGGCGATGCCCTTGGGTGAGGTGTCCGCGAGCCAGTTCAGCCGTTCGAGCCGTGCGCCGTTCGACAGGTGGAAGCGGGCGACCGGGCAGTGGGTGCGACCGTCGCTCTTCGCTTCGATCAGGTAGTGCGCGACCGCGCGCAGCACGAACGGCCTGAGCAGCTCCGACAGCGACCGGTCGTTCGCCCCCGCGGTGAAGTCGATTGCGCGCGCGAGCGCCGCCGCGCTCAGCCGCTCGTGGAACGTCGCCTCGAACGTCTTCAGCTCGCGCTCGCGCGCCGAGCCGACGACCTGCGCGTCTTGCGCGCGCCTGAGCCAGGCGCGGAAGCCCGGGATCGGCGACAGCGTCGAGAACTGCCGCAGCTGCGGCAGGTCGCGCTGCAGGTCGGCGACCACGCGCTTGATCAGGAAGTTGCCGAAGCTGACCCCGCGCAGCCCGCTCTGAGTGTTGGAGATCGAATAGAACATCGCGGTGTCCGCCTCGCGCGGATCGAGCGCCGGCTTGGTCTCGTCGAGCAGTACCTGCACGTTGTCCGACAGGCCGCGCGTGAGCGCCACCTCGACGAAGATCAGCGGTTCGTCGGGCATGCGCGGGTGGAAGAACGCGTAGCAGCGCCGGTCCGAGTCGAGCCGGTTGCGCAGGTCGCTCCACGAGCGGATCTCGTGCACGGCCTCGTAGGCGATGAGCTTCTCCAGCAGCGACGCCGGCGAGTCCCAGCTGATGCGCGCGAGCGACAGGAATCCGACGTCGAACCAGCTCTGCAGCAGCAGCTCGAGATCGCGATCGAGCGCGGCGAGCGCGGGCTCGCCGGGCAGCTGCCGCAGCACCTCGGCGCGCAGGTCGACGAGGAACTTGGTGCCGGCGGGCAGCGCGTTGAACTGGCGCAGGATCACGTTGCGCCGCGTGCGCACCGCTTCGCGCAGTTCCACCTCCGCCAGCGGCTGTGCTGCGGTACCGATGGCGCGGCGATAGGCTTCGACCGCCGGCTCGGCCCGCGCCGGATCGGCGCCGAACTCGGTGGCAAGCAGCCGCAGCACATCGAGCCGGCTCGCCGCATCGAGCTTCAGGTAGCCATCGGCGAGTTGCGCCGCGCGTGCGCGTGCCGAGGCTTCGCCGCCGCGCTCGTTCGCGCATTCGAGCAGCGTTGCGCGCACCCGGTCGAGCGAGCGGCGCGTCATGCCGGCGGGGCTTGCCGCCGTTTCGGCACCGGCGCCCGACAGGCGCGTCCACAGCGAGCGCACGCGCCGCAGGCTGGAGGCGATGAGAGTGTCGTCGCCGCCTGCGGCC
>CANGUQ010000148.1 GCA_947456915.1 Betaproteobacteria bacterium | reverse complement strand
TCCGGGCCACTTCGGCAGTGCGTGCAGCGGCAGACCGAGGCCCCACACGAACACCGCCAGCACTGCCAGCGCCAGCACTGCCGCTGGCAGCAGCGCCGAGCGCAGCGGCATCCCCGGCACCGCCTTCACCGCACACAGCGCAGAGGCGAACACCGCGGCGATCAGACCCAGCGGGTCCAGCGCGGCGGCGAAGGCGAACGTCGCCGCACTCACCGCCAGCACCGGCCGCAGGCGTACGACCTCCAGGGGCGGCGCCATCGCACGCAGGCCATTGCCGGCAATCAGCACCCCGAGGCCGACCAGCAGCCAGCACATCGCCAGCGGCACGTAACCCTCGCCCATCGCGTCGGCGCTGCCGACGTTGAGCGCACGACCGGCCCAGAGACCGCCGGCGCCGACGAACGCGAACAGCGCACCGGCGAGCGTGTCCTTGTTGAGCCAGCGGGTCATCGCGGCGCGCGTGGTCGTCCGCGGCGGCGACGGCGAGGGTTCAGCACGCCGCTGTCACTTCTGCCGCGCGCGTACCAGACCGGCCTCGAGGAACACCGGATACATCGCGTCGTCCTCGGCGGCGATGCGCTTCGCGGTGTCGATGCGCCCCGCCGGCTGCACGAGGAAGCCCGCGGCACGGGCCTTCTCGGCGAACTCCTTGTCGCGCAGCGTCTCCAGCAGCCGCGCTTCGAGAACGGCCAGACGCTCGGGCGGCACGCCGCGCGGCGCGGCGATGTAGCGCCAGGTGCCGGCGATGAAGTCGACGCCCTGCTCGCGGAACGTCGGCACGTCGGGCAACATGAAGTGGCGCTCGGCACCGGCGGTAGCCAGCCCGCGCGCGGCTCCGGACTTGTGGTGCTGCACGACGTCCGGCGCGGACACGGTGATCGTGTCCAGCTCGCCCGAGAGCAGCGCCTGCACGGTGGGCGCGAACCCGGCGTAGGGCACCTTGTTGATCTTCACCGCGAGCCGCCGCTCCATCAGCGAGGCGGCCACGTGCGAGGAGCCGCCAGGCTGATCGTTGCCGTTGCGCAGCTTGCCCGGATTCGTCTTCGCCGCGCCGAGGAAGTCGGCAAGCGTCCGGAAGCCGGTCTTTGGATTCGCGGTGAGCACGATCGGGTCATCGCCGAAGAACACCAGCGGCTCGAAATCGGACAGTGCATTGGCGCCGGGGTTGTTGTACTGCGCGAAGATCGCACCGGTGGCCACCATGGCGATGGTGTAGCCGTCGGGCTTGGCCGAGGCCATCTCCTTCAGGCCGATGGTGCCACCGGCGCCCGGACGGTTGACCACGACCATCGGCACGCCCAGCCGCTTGCTGGCGGCATCGGCCACCAGCCGCATCGCGATGTCGCTGCCGCCCCCGGGCGGCCACGGCACGATCATCGTGATCGGCTGACTCGGAAAGGGTTGCGCCTGTGCGCCGGCCGCGAGCAGCAGCCCGAGCGCGGGCGCGGCCAGCAGCGCGCGACACGCACGCGGCACACGGTGGATCAGGTTGCGAACGGCCTTGGCACACAACACGGCTGCTGGGATCACGGCGAAGTCTCCTGTGTCGAACTCCGGGAAGGGCACTGACGCACCGGCGGCGAGACGCCGGGACTGCGGGCCGGGCGCGCCCGATCAGCCCGCTGCAGCGGCGCCGAACTCGCGGATCACCGCGAGCGACTCGCTGCGATCGCTCTCGTCGCCGGTCAGGTACAGCACCGGCTCGGTGACGCCGGCGTCGATGTACTGCTGCAGCCGCTGCGCGCAGCGGCGGCGATTGCCCCACACGGCGAACGCCTCCACTGCCGCCTCGGGCACGAGACGCGTCGCCTCGTCCATGTCGCGGCGCGCCACTGCGGCGATGATCGCCTCCTGATCGATCGGAATGCCCGAGTGCGCGATGCCGTCGTCGATGTAGCGGTTGCGCAGCACGAAGGCGAGCTTGGAGCGGCTCTTCTGCATCGCCGCGCGCTCGTCCGCAGAGGCGACGAAGAAGATGTAGGCGGCCTTGCGCACGCTCGCCGGGTCGCGACCGGCCGCCTGCGCGCCCTCGCCGACGAGCGCGAGCGAGGCGCGCACGAACTCCGCCGACAGACCGGCGGAGAGCACCGCGCCGTCCGCAGCCTTGCCCGCAAAGCGCAGCATCTGCTCCTTCATCGGCGCGAGGTACACGGGAATCGGCTGTGGCGGCTTGAACATCATGCGCGCGCCAGCGAGCCGGTGCAGCATCGCCTCGGGCTGATGGACCGGCTCGCCCGACCACAGGCCGCGCAGTGCGGCGAGGTACTCGCGGTTGGCGACCAGCGGCTTCTCCAGCTTGAGCCCCGCCTCGGCGAGAAACAGGGGATTGCCCACGCCGATGGCGATCGCCACCCGCCCCGGCGCGGCCTCCGCCAGCGTGGCCATCGCCATCGCCAGCGGTACCGGGTTGCGCAGGAACGGACTGATCGCGGTGGGCACCACGGTCGCGTTGCGGGTGGCCATCGCGAACGCCATGCACGAGGTGAGCGGATCGCGATAGCCCAGGTGCTCGGCCATCCAGAAACTGGCCGCGCCCGCAGTCTCTGCCTCGCGCGCCGTGGCCAGCGACTCGGCGAAAGTCGAGAAGCCGTCGAAACTGATGCCGATCTTCACTGCGGAGTCTGCGGTTGCCATCATCCTGCCTCGTGAATGGAGCGCACGCGCCCGGACCCGGGTGGGCGGGCGCGCGTGCGGGTCTGCGTCATGCGGTGCCGCGCACGCGCGCGATCAGCCCCGCCCGATCCAGCCCGGCGATGCCCATCGCGGCGGCGGTACGGCCAGCCGCTGCGAAATCCGTGCCGGTCAGCGTGCAGCCCAGCCGGTACAGCGCATCGGCCACCGGCGTGGCGACCCCGGCGATGCGCGCGATCTCCAGAAACGGCAGCAGACCGTGTCCGAAATCCTCGCGGTAGTAACGATGCTCCAGCGAGTCCGGCGCCTTGATGCGCTTGTTCGCCTCGCCACTGGCGATCGCGTGCACGAGGTCGTCGGTGTCGGTGACCCATGGCTCGACGGTGCCGTAGCGCTGCATCTCGGCGGCGACCGCCGGCAGGTCGTGACCGAAGGCGCGCGCAACCGCCCGCCGTTCGGCATCGAGCTCGCGCATCACGCGCGTGACGCCCGGGGTCATGCCCTGCACGTAGAAGGTGAAGTCTCCGCGCGTGGCTTCCACCCACGCGGCGGCCAGCACTGCACCCGGCGCGTGCAGCACCATGTTCAGATTGGCGAGGCTCGAGTCGAGCACGTCCGTCACGCGCTGCGCGACCGGATACAGCTGCTGCGCATGCCGTGCGGCCGCCTCGCCGCCGGGCAGCACGCCCAGGCGCAGGAACTTCGCGCGGCCGGTGACGGTGACGCGCGCTGGCTGATACTTGCGCGCGATGTAGGCGAGCGTGTGGAACTCCGCCACCGGCGGCACCGGCCCGCCGCTCGCGCGCGCGTAGGCGGCAGCGAACTCGAGCGCACCGCCGGTGTGCCCCGGATTGAGCACGACGGGCAGCCGGTGCGCGCCGGCCTGCGCCAGCGCCTGCGCCACCGGCGCGTGCGACAGCGTGGGCAGACACACCAGCGCCACGTCGGCACCGGCGACGGCTTCGCCCATGTCGCCGGTGATGCGCTGCGGCACGGCCAGCCCGTCGCCGAGCAGCCCCTCGTACTCGACGCCACCGCGCTCGATGAACGGCTGCAGCGTGCGCAACGAGCGGTTCCACAGGCTCACGCGGTGACCGCCCAGCACAGCCTCGGCGACGGCAGCCGCACCGCCTGCGCCGGCTCCGATCACCGCGACGTTCAGCGCGGCGCTCATCGCCGCTGCACCGCAGAGGTGCACCGGCATCGGGCCGCCACGCGAGCGGGCACCAGCGCCGCGCGCAACGCGCGGCTCACAGCCCCACCTGCACCCGACCGTCGACCACCCGGACCGGATAGGTGCGCAGATCGATCGTGCACGGCGCGGTGAGCGCCTTCCCGGTGCGGATGTCGAAGGTCCCCATGTGGATCGGGCACTCGATCGCGCCGTCCTCGGTGATGAACCCGTCGGCCAGGCTGGCCGACGCGTGGGTGCACCGGTCATGGGTGGCGAATACCTGCCCGCCCAGTTCGTACAGGCAGATTCGCTCGCCTTGCGCGTGCACCAGAAGCGTGCCGCCCTCGGGCACCTCGTCGGCTGCGCACACATCGATCCAGCCAGTCATGTCCACCCTTCCCGTCGTGCCGTCGCGCCCGAACCCCGGACGGGAAAAGCATACACGATGACGGTCCGGACGCGGCGCGGTGTGATCACACCTGCGGCGGTTTCGATGTAGCATGACCCGTCAGCCAGTCGCCGAGGACACCCAGATGAACATTGCAGCGCGCGCCGAGACCGAAGGGATGTTCCGCTGGCCGGACGAGGGACTCGCGCGGGTGCCGTTTCGCGTCTACAACGACCCGGAGATCGCCGCTGCCGAGGAGCGGCTGCTGTTTCAGGGCGAGACGTGGAACCTGGTCGGCCTCGACGTGGAGATCCCGCAACCCGGCGACTATCGCACCAGCGCCATCGGCGGCACACCGGTGATCATGGTGCGCGATCAGTCGGGTGAAATCCGCGTCCACGTCAATCGCTGCGCGCATCGCGGCTCGACGCTGTGTCTGGCGCGCGCAGGCAAGGCCGAGAACTTCACCTGCATCTATCACAACTGGGTGTACGGGCTCGACGGCAAGCTGCAGAGCATCGCGTTCAAGCGCGGCGTGCGCGGTCAGGGCGGGATGCCCGCCGACTTCGACATGGCGCAGCACGGGCTGCGCGAACTGCGCGTCGAGCGCATCTGCAATCTCGTGTTCGCCACCTTCTCGCAGACGCTGCCGCCGGTGCGCGACTGGTTCGGTCCGCGCATGGTCTGGAGCCTCGAGCGTTTCTTCCACAAGCCGATCCGGCTGATCGGCGGCTACACGCAGGTGCTGCCCAACAACTGGAAGCTCTACGCCGAGAACGTTCGCGACTCCTACCACGCGAGCCTGCTGCACACCTTCTTCGCGACCTTCGGACTGAACCGGCTGTCGATGGACGGCGCGGTCGAGGTGTCCGAGCGCGGCGGCTCGCACCTGTCGTGGGCGAAGATGGCCACGGACGATGCCGCGGGCACCGACTACGCGACCGGCGGACTGCGCTCGATGCGGGATCTGGCGATCGAGGACCGGCGCATCCTCAAGGTGTGGCCGGAATTCGAGGACGGCATCACCCACATGATCCAGACGCTGTTCCCGACGGTGTTCCTGCAGCAGATACAGAACACGCTCGCGGTGCGGCTGATCGTGCCGCGCGGGACCGACCGCTGCGACCTGCACTGGTGGGTGTTCGGCTACGAGGACGACACGCCCGAGCAGATGCGCATGCGCCTGATGCAGAGCAATCTCGTCGGACCCGCCGGTCTGGTCTCGCTGGAGGACGGCTTCATCGGCAACGCCGTGCAGCGTGCCACCCGTGGCGAACAGGGTCACGGCGCCGTGGTCGAGATGGGCGGGCACGGTGTCGAGCGTGACCGGCAGAGCCGCGTGTCGGAGGCGGGCGTGCGCGGATTCTGGCTGCAGTGGCGCAGCCTGATGGGACTGTGAGCGCCCGATGAGCATTGCACTGGATGCAGCAGCCGAGCGCGAGCGGGCGAGACTCGCAGCCGCTGCACAACTGATGGTCGAGTGTGCCGGCGCGGTGGACGACGATCGTCTGGAAGACTGGCCGTCGTACTTCACCGAGGACTGCGTGTACCGGATCGAGACGCGCGAGAGTCACGGTAACGGCTGGCCGATCGGACTGATCCACTGCGAGGGCCGCGGCATGCTGCGCGATCGCGTGCTGGCGATCCGCCACGGCAACGTGTTCGACCCGCATCGCTACCGCCACGTGCTGTCGCTGCCGCGCCTTGCCCCGGCCGCAGCGACGCCGACGGTCACACCGGCAGCTGCTGGCGCAAAGCTTGCATTCGCACGTCGGGTGCTGACCAGCTTCAACGTGACGCGGGTGATGCAGTCCGGAGAGATGTCGCTGTTCGCGGTCGGCACGTACGACGACGTACTCGTCGAGATCGCCGGTGAGCTGTTCATCCACGAGCGACTCGTGCTGCTGGACTCGCGCGCTCTGGACACGCTGCTGGCGCTGCCGATCTAGGACCGCGCCCCATGCCCCGCCCCGCCCCGACCGTTGCTGCCACCCCGCGCCGTGCGGGCCGCAGGATCGACCTGCCCACGCGCCTGTTACGTACCGCCGCGGTGGTGGTGACCACAGCGCTCGCCGGCGGCACTGCCGCAGCGCTCGCCGCCGAGCGTCCGGCAGGCTTTCCGGCGCAGCCGGTACGGCTCGTCGTGCCATTCCCCCCAGGTGGCACCAGCGACATCGTGGCGCGCGTGCTGTCGCAGCGCCTGTCGGTCGCGGTCGGCCAGCGCTTCGTCGTGGAGAACCGCCCCGGTGCAGGAGCCGCGATCGGCATCACCGCAGTGACCGGCGCGGGCCCCGACGGCCAGACACTGCTGCTCGGCGCCGCGGGTCCGCTCACGATGAGCCCGCACATGGGCAAGGTACCGTACGATGTCGAGCGCGATCTGGCGCCGATCGCGCTGATCACCGCGGTCCCGAACATCGCCGTCGTGCACCCGAGCGTGCCGGCGCGAACGCTGACCGAAATGGTGAAGCTCGCGCGCACCCGCCCCGGCAACGTGAGCTTCGGCTCGGCCGGTCAGGGCACGACCGCGCACCTGTCGGGCGAACTGTTTCGCACGATCGCCGGCGCGCAGATGATCCACGTGCCGTACAAGGGCACCTCCGCGGCCGTCGCGGATCTGGTCGGCGGGCAGATCGACATGCTGATCGACAACCTGCCCGGCGTACTGCCGCAGGTGCGCGCCGGCAAGCTGCGTGCGCTCGCGCTCACCAGCGCGAGTCGCTCGAAAGCGGCACCGGACGTACCCTCGGCCCCCGAGGCGGGCATGAAGGACCTGATCGTCTCCGGGTGGTTCGGTTTTCTCGCGCCGGCGAAGACCCCGCAGCCGGTGGTCGACTGGCTCGCGCAGGAACTGCTCGCCGCGGCGCGCGCGCCCGATGTGCAGGCGCAGTTGAGCGACCTGGGCGGAGAGCCGGATCTGCGCGGACCGGCGGCGTTTCGCGCCTACCTGCGCGCCGAGTCCGAACGCTGGGCACGGATCATTGCTGCGGCGAAGATCCAGATCCAGTAGCCGCTGCAGCCTTGCTCTCCGCCGCCGCTCTGCACGATCTGCTCGCTGCCACCGACGCCGAGGCCGCGGGAGCAGGCGCGGCTGCCGCCACTGCAGCGATGATCGCGCGCGCTGGAGCGCTGCGCGACGAAGGTCACGGGCGGCGCGTATCGTACTCGCGCAAGGTGTTCATTCCGCTGACGCGGCTGTGCCGCGACGTCTGTCACTACTGCACGTTCGCCACCACCCCGCGCGCGCTCGCGGCGCCCTACCTGTCACCCGACGAGGTGCTGGCAATCGCGCGGGCCGGCCAGGCGGCCGGCTGTCACGAGGCGCTGTTCACGCTGGGGGACAAGCCGGAACTGCGCTGGCGCGAGGCGCGCGAGTTCCTCGATCGCGCCGGCTTCGCCACCACGATCGACTATCTGGCGGCGATGTGCGAACGGGTACTGCGCGAGACCGGACTGCTGCCGCATGTCAATCCGGGCGTGATGAGCGCAGACGACATCGCGCGGCTGCGGCAGGTCAGCGCGTCGCAGGGACTGATGCTCGAGTCGAGCGCACAGCGCCTGTGCGAGCGCGGAGCCGCGCACCACGGCTCGCCCGACAAGGTCCCGGCGCTGCGCCTCGCCACGCTGCGCGCCGCCGGCGAGCAGGCCGTGCCGTTCACCACCGGTCTGCTGATCGGCATCGGCGAGACGCGCGCCGAGCGTCTCGACGCGCTGCTGCAGCTGCGCGCCCTGCACGCACAGTACGGCCACCTGCAGGAACTGATCATCCAGAACTTCCGTGCCAAGCCCGGCACCGCGATGCACGGCGCGCCCGATGCGCAGACTGGCGATCTGGCGTGGACGATCGCCCTCGCGCGTCTCGCCTTCGGCCCGACGATGAACATCCAGGCGCCGCCGAATCTGAGCCCGGGCCACCTCGACGCCCTGCTCGCCGCCGGCTGCAACGACTGGGGCGGGATCTCGCCGGTGACCCCCGATCACGTCAATCCGGAAGCGCCGTGGCCGGCGGTCGACGCCCTGGCCGCGCTCACGCGTACGAGCGGGCACACGCTGATCGCGCGACTGCCGAGCTACCCGGCCTACTGCCTCGATGCGGAACGCTGGCACGATCGTGCAGTGCAGCCGGCGCTGCGCCGCGCGATGGACAGCGAAGGCTATGCGCGGTGCGAAGGCTGGCGCGCTGGCAGCGCCGCCTGCCCGCCGCCGCCGGCCGAGCCGGCACCCG
>CANGUQ010000147.1 GCA_947456915.1 Betaproteobacteria bacterium | reverse complement strand
GCGTAGGCCCGCCACGTCCGGCCGCGGCGCGCACGAGGGCGCACCGATGCCGGCCCGATGGCACCCGCGTGCCGGCCGAGCGTGCTCGGCCGGTACCGGGCGTTGCGCTTGAGGGGCGCTGACTTGCTGCCTGCTCAGGTCGTGCTCGCCGCCTCCGATGCGGCTTCCTGCCACGTCCTGCCCTGCCAACCCTGCCCGGGGTGTGCCCCCGGTGCCAGGTACTGCTGGTGCCCACGATCAGACTCGAACTGATACGGCTTTCGCCACTGCCCCCTCAAGACAGCGTGTCTACCAATTCCACCACGTGGGCATGATCGCGCGACGGGGTTGCCACAGACCGTTGCTGCCCCGCCGCATGCATATTGTCGCCTACTTTTGCCTTCCGGGTCACTTCGCCGCGTCGGGTGCCTTGCCGCTGGTGTCCGCGGGCGGCAGCGCCGAGGGTTTGGGTATGCTCGGGTCGGCGCCCGGCGCGCCAGGAATCGCGCCCGGCACCTGTACGGGCGCCACCGGCGCCCGCTCCATCAGGCTGCGCGACGGGCTGCCCTGGGTCGCGAGGAAGGTGAGGATCAGGCTGGTGCAGAAGAACACCGTGGCGACGATCGCAGTGATCCGGCTCAGGAAGTTCGCCGAGCCGCTGGAACCGAACAGGCTTCCCGCCGAGCCGCTGCCGAAGGCGGCGCCCATGTCGGCCCCCTTGCCGTGCTGCAGCAGCACGAACACGACGATTGCACCCGCCGCCAGTACGTGAAACAGGATGATCAGGTTCTGCAGCATCTGGGTTGTTTCCTGTCGTTCAATTCCGGGCGACCACGCCCGGTCGTTCGCTTCCGCGCGCGTGCCGGCACCGCACCTGCGCGCCCTCACCCGTGCAGCGGGCTCAGGCGCAGGCGCGGCACACCGGCTCGAAATCCTCGATGCTCAACGCAGCCCCGCCGATCAGACCGCCGTCCACGTCCGGCATCGCGAACAGCGCCGCGGCGTTGGACGGCTTGACGCTGCCGCCGTAGAGCACCGACACCACATCTCCAGCCTTGCCCAGACGCCGGCGCAGGAAGGCGTGCACCGCCTGCGCCTGCTCCGGCGTGGCGTTGCGCCCGGTGCCGATCGCCCACACCGGCTCGTAAGCCACGACGCAGCGTGCCAGAAGATCCAGCCCCAGCGTCTCGATGCACACCGAGAGCTGGCCGCCGACCACCGTCTCGGTCATTCCCGATTCCCGTTCTTCCAGAGACTCCCCGACGCAGACGATCGGCGTGAGTCCTGCAGCGAGCGCCGCCGCGGCCTTTGCCGCCACCAGCGCGCTCGTCTCGCCGTGCCAGGCGCGACGCTCCGAGTGGCCGACGATCACGTAGCGGGCGCCGAACTCGGCCAGCATCGGTGCCGCCACCTCGCCCGTGTAGGCGCCCTGCGCGTGCGCGCTGACATCCTGCGCGCCCCACGCTAGCGCCGTGCCCGCCAGCGCGGCCTGCGTCTGGGCGAGATACGGAAACGGCACGCACACCGCCACCTCGACGCCGACAGGACGATCCTGACCGCCCAGCCGCCGCGCGCACTCGCCCAGCAACTCGGCATTGCGGCCGAGCGAACCGTGCATCTTCCAGTTGCCGACCACCCGCTTCGCCCGCATCGCCTGCCCGATTGCCCCAAGTAAGCCGCGGGATTATACGGACCGGGGTGTCAGACGGTCAAACCCGCGGGCACGCAGGCACGGACACGGCAGTCCCCTCCGTCCCACAACACCGATCCTGACGCGATCGACACTTTGATATTTCCACGATTATCGAATACTCTGACATTCAGACAGGCTCCCGCCCCAAGAAGAGAGCCATCCTGGAGCGCCGTGACCGTCGCTGGCCAGCCCGCGCGGCAGCCGGGGCAAGCATGGCGGTTTCCGGGGCAGGACATGTCCCGACCGCAGACCCACTGGAGGAACAGATGTCAGAGAAGCGCCTGATCGACGAACAGGATCGCGTGGCCCGCGACGCGCTGGGAGCGAACCGCCTCGGCCGTCGCGACTTCCTCAATGTCGCAGCCTGGACGGCTGCCGGAGTGGCCGGCGCTGCCACCGGCAGCGCGGCGCTGGCGCAGAACGCGCCTGCCGCGCCGGCCACACCACCGAAACGCATCATCGTCAAGGACGATTCGCAGCTCATCAACATCGGCGCGACCGTACGTACCGGGCCGTGGCACCGGTTCGACTCATTAGTCACGCCGATCGAGCAGTTCTACGTCCGCAATCACTATCCGACGCCCACGATCGACTCGCACCCGCAACTGCGCGCCGAGAACTGGCGGCTGCGGATTCACGGCGACTCGGTCGAGCGCCCGGTCACCCTGAGCTACGAGGACCTGCTGCGCCTGCCTTCGCGCACGATCTTCGCGACGATGGAGTGCCACGGTAACGCGCGCACCCTGTTCTGGGAACAGCAGAAGATGAAGGACGTCGCAGGCGGCAACTGGGGCATGGGCGCCGTGGGCCTCGCCGAGTGGCGCTACGTCCCCATGTCGGAGATCTTCGATCTGGTCGGCCTGCGTTCGAACGCACTCGAGGTGCTGTTCTGGAGCGGGGTCGATGGCGCGGGCGACATCGGGCGACCGATGCCCGTGCGCGACATTCTCGAGCGGCCGAACGACATCGGGCTCGCCTTCCGGATGAACGGTCAGGACCTCGGTCCGGACCACGGTTTTCCGGTACGCGTGATGGTTCCCGGATGGGGCGGGGCTGCCAGCACGAAGTGGGTGACGGAGATCAAGATCTCGCCCAACCGGTTCTGGGTCCGCCTGAACACGCGCGGCGAGGTGTATATCGGCCCGGACTACGCGGCGGAGACGCCCGGCCCGAACGACGAGTTCCGCAGCGGCATCACGGCCAAGGACATCCGCGGCACCCCGGTGCGCTGGATGAACGTGAAGAGCACGCTGACGGTTCCCCTGGTACTGCGCGATTCGCCGAGCCTGCCTGCCAACTACCCGCTGCAGAAGGGACAGTTGCCCACCGTCACCGTCGGTCAGCGCACGATGACCGGCTACGCTTGGGCGCCACAGGGCATCCGGCGCGTCGAGTACCAGATCAACGGCGGCGGCTGGACGCAGGCGCGCATCGTCGAACCCAATCTCGGCCGCTATACATGGGTGCGCTTCGAGTTCCCGTGGCTCGCTGCACGCGGCGTGCACACGATCGAGACGCGCGCCACCGATCGGGCCGGAAACACCCAGCCGGCAGCCGTGCCGTTCAACGAACTGGGCATGGCGAACAACGCCATCCCGCGTTTCGAGATCCAGGCGGTCTGACCGTCGCGCAGCGCTGGCGGGCGCCGCTGCCGCGCCCGCCAGCGATCTGCCGCAATACTGTGGAGATCAACTGATGCATGTCGCGATCATCGCGGCGTTCGCTGGCATCGGCGCGCTGGCGCTGGCTGCCGCGGGCGCCCACAGCGTGCATGCCCAGGCCGAGTCGGCTCAGGTCAGGCACGGAGCGCAACTGTACGCCCAGCACTGCGCGCTCTGCCACGGTGCCAATGGCGAAGGCGGGGCGGCATTCAAGACGCCGATCTTCGGTCCCGGCCACCAGCTGTCGAAGTTCAAGACCGCCCTCGGGCTGTTCGAATACAACCAGATGCTGATGCCGTTCGACAACCCGGCAAGGATCAGCGATCAGGACAAGCTCGCCGTCGTTGCCTTCCAGCTGCATCGCAGCGGTCTGCTGCCGCCGGGCGCGGTAATCGAGATGGCCGGCACCGCGGCGATTCCGATTCCGGGAAAGTGATCGCTGTGCCGCCCGGCGGCCCCTTGCCCCGGGTGGGAATCCCGGTCGAATGTCATGCTAAAGTCATCCGGTGGAAACCGTCGTCGAATCCGTCGTCGAGCCCGTTGCTGCCCTTGTCGATCACGGCAGCGCTGCACCGCTGCCCGTCGATGAGATCGTGCTCGCGCTGTCCGCACTGGCGCAGGCGACACGCCTGCAGGTGTTCCGGCTGCTCGTACGCGCAGGGCCTGCTGGGCGCTCGGCGGGCCATCTTGCCGCCGAACTGCACGTCCCGGCACCGACGCTGTCGTTTCATCTGCGGGAACTCGCGCGCAGTCGTCTCGTCATCCGCCGAGCCGATGGCCGTCACGCCTATTATTCGGCTGACTACACCCGAGTGGCCGCTCTGCTGCAGTCCCTGACCGCGGACTGCTGCGGCGGCAATCCGTGTCTGCCCGTGGCGCAGCCCGAGGCGCGTACTGCCGCGGAGGCCCCACGCTGTTGCGGGTGACATCTGCCACCGCGATCCGCCGGGTCGCCTCGCTCCTGCAGGCTGCAGGGAGCGCCCCGCTCGGCGGCGATCACCTGGCTCAGCCGAAGCGCCCGGTGATGTAGTCTTCGGTCTGTTTCTTCGTCGGCTTCACGAACAGCGTCTCGGTCACGCCGAATTCGATCATCTCGCCCAGATACATGTAGGCGGTGTAGTCCGACACGCGCGCCGCCTGCTGCATGTTGTGGGTCACGATCAGGATGGTGACGCGGCTCTTCAGCTCGCTGATCAGCTGCTCGATGCTCGCGGTGGCGATCGGATCCAGCGCCGAGGTCGGCTCGTCGAACAAGAGCAGTTCGGGATCCGCGGCGAGCGCGCGCGCGATGCACAGGCGCTGCTGCTGTCCGCCGGAGAGGTTGAACGCCATGTCGCCGAGGCGGTTCTTCACCTCCTCCCACAGTGCGGCGCCGCGCAGCGCCTCCTCGACCTTCTCGTCGAGGATCGCGCGCTTGCGCACGCTGCGCACGCGCAAGCCGTACGCGACGTTCTCGTAGATCGACTTCGGGAACGGGTTGGGCTTCTGGAACACCATCGACAGGCGCATCCTGACCTCGATCGGATCGACGTTCGCGCCGAGGATGTTCAGGTTGTCCGGGTGCAGGATGATCTCGCCTTCATAGCGATTGCCCGGATAGAGGTCGTGCATGCGGTTGAAGCAGCGCAGCAGCGTCGACTTGCCGCAGCCCGAAGGACCGATCAGTGCAGTGACCTTCTTGTCCTGCACCGTGATGTTGATGTCCTTCAGCGCCTGCTTCTCGCCGTAGTAGAAGTTCAGGCCGCGCACGTCGGCCTTCGCTCGCGTGGCGGCGGACGTCGGGGTATGCATCGTGGCTTCGGCTACCATTTGATCTTCTTCCTGATCTGGTATCGCAGATAGATCGCGATGCCGTTCATCAGCAGTGTCATCACGATCAGCACGACACCGGCCGCAGCGGCATTCTCTGCGAATGCCTTGTCGGGTCGCGACACCCAGTTGAACATCTGAATGGGCAGTACGGTGAACGGCGCCCACAGCCAGTCGAAGCTCACGAATGGCGCTTCGGCCTTGATCGGTGCAGGCGGCAGGAAGGCGATGAAGGTAAGCGCACCGATCGTGATGATCGGCGCGGTCTCGCCGATCGCACGCGACATGCCGATGATCACGCCAGTGAGGATGCCGCCGCGCGAGTAGGGCAGCAGATGGTCGGACACCATCTGCCAGCGCGTGGCCCCGAGCGCGTAGGCGCCTTCGCGAATCGCGCTCGGTACCGCACGCAGCGCCTCGCGCGTGGACACGATGACGATCGGCAGGATCAGCAGCGCCAGCGTGAGGCCGGCCGCCACCACGCTCTCCCCCAGCCCCAGGATGTACACGAACAGGCCGAGCGCGAGCAGGCCGTAGATGATCGACGGCACGCCGGCCAGGTTGGTGACGTTGATCTCGATGATGTCGGTGAGCCAGTTCTTCTTCGCGTACTCCTCGAGGTACACGGCCGCCCCGACCCCCAGCGGCACCGCGGCAAACACGGTGACCACCATCACCAGCGTGGTGCCGACCCAGGCTGACAGGATGCCGGCATTCTCGGCGCGGCGCGATGGGAAGTTGGTGAAGAACTCCGGGGTCAGGCGCGCCCAGCCGTCGAACAGCAGGCTGGCGAAGGAGCCGAGCATGGTGAGCACGGCGATCATCATGCACACCAACCCGAGCAACGCGAACATGTGATCGCGCACCTTGCGATGCCCGATCATCACGCGCATCTCTTCGATGCGCTGCTGCGAGATTTCCGTGTATTGACCCATCTCAGTACACCTCGCGGTAACGCTTGCGCATGAAGTGGCCGAAGATGTTGAGCGCGAGCGTCATGCATACGAGCACCAGGCCGGCGGCGAAGATGCTCTGGTAGCCGATCGACCCGTGCGGCAGATCGCCCATGCTCACCTGCACGATGAATGCGGTGATCGTGGCTGCCGGTTCCATCGGATTGAAGGTGAAGGTCGGCTGCAGTCCGGCGGCGATCGCCACGACCATCGTCTCGCCGATCGCACGCGATACCGCCAGCACGTAGGCGGCGACGATGCCCGAGATGGCGGCCGGGGTGACCACGCGAATCGCGGTCTGGAAGCGTGTGGCACCCATCGCATACGAACCCTCGCGCATCGACATCGGCACCGCGCGCATCGCGTCCTCGGACACCGAGCTGATGTAGGGAATGATCATCACGCCGATCACGATGCCCGGCGCCAGCATGTTGAAGCCGGGCAGCCCGGGCACGAAGATCTGCAGGAACGGGGTGAAGTAGAGCAGCGCGAAGTAGCCGAAGACGACGGTCGGCACCGCTTCGAGCAGTTCGAGGAAGGGCTTCACCGTCTCGCGCACCGAGTGCGGCGCGAACTCCGACAGGTACAGCGCGATGATCGTCCCCATCGGGATCGCCACCGCCAGCGCCACCGCCGCCACGGTCAGCGTGCCCGCCACCAGCGGCAGGATGCCGAACTTCGGGTCGTTGAACAGGGGGGTCCACACGGTGCCGGTGAGGAACTCCCAGACCGTCACGTGCTCGAAGAACCCTGCCGATTCGTACAGCAGGATGCCGACGATCGCGATCGTCACCGCCACCGCCGAGGACGCCGCGAAGAACAGGATCGCCTCGATCACGCGTTCCTTCACGTGCCGAGCCGTATTGTGGCCGAGACGGCCTTCGATACCCGACGCCATGGTGCCTGCGTCCTGAGCGATGTCTGTTGGAGGTGGCGGCATGTTATCTCGCTGGTGACGCTGCGCGCACGCGCGCGTGAGGCCTGTGCTGACCGAACCTGCCGACGGCCCGTAGCCTGTGCGCCCCGTCTCGCCAGGCAACTGTGCCGGTGAAGCCGACGCCGCGCGGTGCGCGGCGGTTCCAGCCAACGCCGCGCATCGCGCGGCGTTGTGTCCTTACAATCTGTACAACTTCAGCCGCGCTTACTGCACGCGCTCGAGCTTCATCAGTTCGTCGATGGTCAGACCGACCTTGTTCTCGCCGCCGAACTTCGTACCCAGGATTCGCTTGCCGAACGTCTGCTGATTGGCGGCGTACACGCGAGCGGGCAGCGGGACGTACTTCACGTCGCGCACCAGTCGCTCGGAGTTCTTGGTCATGAACGCGACCATCTCGCCGATCTCCTTGCGCTCGGCAGCCTTGGCCGCGATGTAGATGAAGATCGGACGCGACAGCGGCGTGTAGGTGCCGTTCTCCACCGTCTCCGGCGACGGCTCCACGCCCTTGGACGCGCCGCGGGCAACGATCGGCACCGCGCGCAGCTGCTTGCGGTTCTCCCAGTAGTAGGAGAAGCCGAAGAAGCCCATCGCGTTCAGATTGCGGCTCACGCCCTGTACCAGTACGTTGTCGTCTTCACTGGCGGTGAAGTCGGTGCGGCTCGCACGCGACTTGCCCATGATCGCCTCGGTGAAGTAATCGAATGTGCCCGAGTCGGTTCCCGCACCGAACAGCGCGATCGGCGCGTCGGGCCAGGACGGATCGACCTGGTTCCAGCGCGTGATTTTCTTCTCCGCCGCCGGCTCCCAGATCGTGCGCAACTGATCGACGGTGATCTGCTTCATCCAGGTGTTCTTCGGATTGACCGCCACCGACAGCGCGTCGAACGCCACCGGCATCTCGATGTAGGCCACACCGTTGGCGCGGCACTCTTCCATTTCCTTGCGCGAGATCGGGCGCGATGCGTTCTGGATGTCGGTCTCGCCGCGGCAGAACTTGCGAAACCCGCCGCCGGTGCCGGAAATGCCCACCGTCATGCGCACTGCACCCTTCTGCGCCTTCTGGAACTCCTCGGCCACCGCCTCCATGATCGGGAACACGGTGCTGGAGCCGTCGACGCGGATCGTCGGCGGGGTCTGTGCGAGCACCGCTGGCGCGGTGAAGGCGCCGGCGACGAAGGCCAGCAGGGTGGTCGAGATGAAATTGCGTCTGAGGGTCATGAGATCTCCGGGGCTTTGGAAGCGGCGCGAACAGGCGCGAGGGCGGCGCCAGCGGCGCTCACCTTTCAGCCGGGCCGATGGTAATGACCCACCGTGACAGTTTCGTGACTCGCCCCTGCAGCCTGTTGCGGCCGTCAGGCAATTTCCGGCCCGGGGCCGGTCGGCGCTCGACCGCGTGCTCGCGCTG
>CANGUQ010000146.1 GCA_947456915.1 Betaproteobacteria bacterium | reverse complement strand
TACCAGAACTCGAGCCAGCGCACTGCCACGCTCGCCAGCTGGCAGCACCACTACAACTGGCATCGCCCCCATGCAGGAATCGGGGGTGTTGCTCCGATGTCCAGACTCAAGCCGTCAGGAAGGAATAACCTCTTGACGCTTCACAGCTAGGCGGCCGCGAACTGCAGCGAAGCAAGCCGCGCGTAGAGCGGACTGCTCGCGAGCAGCTGCGCGTGGGTGCCGATCGCCTCGATGCGTCCCTGATCGAGCACGACGATGCGATCGGCGCTCTGGACCGTCGACAGCCGGTGCGCAATCACCAGCACCGTCCTGTCCTGCGCGGCGCGATCGATCGCCGCGCGTACATACGCCTCGCTCTCCGAGTCGAGGGCGCTGGTCGCCTCGTCGAGCAGCAGGATCGGCGGGTCCTTGAGCAGTGCACGCGCGATCGCGATGCGCTGCCGCTGCCCGCCGGAGAGCCGCACGCCGCGCTCGCCGAGCTGCGTTTCGTAACCGTCGGGAAGCCGCGACACGAACTCCTCCACCGCGGCCATCCGCGCAGCCGAGCGCACCTCGGCGTCGGTGGCCTCGGGAACGCCGTAGCGGATGTTCTCGCGCACCGTGGTCGCGAACACCACGCTGTCCTGCGCCACCACGCCCACCGTCGCGCGCAGACGCTGCGGATCCAGCGTCCGGATGTCGACGCCGTCGATCAGGATCCGCCCGCTCGACACGTCGTAGAAGCGCAGCAGCAGCTGGAACAGGGTGGTCTTGCCCGCGCCCGAGGGCCCCACGATCGCCAGCGTCTCGCCCGATTCGATCGCGAGCGACAGGGCGTCGATCGCCAGTGCATCGGGCCGCGACGGGTAGCGAAAGCTCACGTTCTCGAAGCGCACCGCGCCGCGATCGAGCGCCGCGCTCACCGCCAGTGCCGGGGTGGCGATCTCGCTCTTCGCCTCGAGCAGCTCGAGCAGGCGCTCGACCGCGCCTGACGCGCGCTGCAATTCGCCCCAGACCTCGGCCAGCGCGCTCACCGAACCGGCAGCCACCACCGCATAGAGCACGAACGCCGCCAGCTGGCCCGGGCTCATCCGCCCGGCGAGCACGTCCTGCGCGCCGAGCCAGAGCACGAACACGATCGACCCGAAGACCAGCACGATCACCGACAGCAGCAGCGAAGCAGTGGCCTGCGCGCGCCGACGGGCACCGTCGAACGCCGCCTCGATCGCTGCGCCGAAGCGCTGCGCCTCGCGCCCCTCCTGCGCGAAGGCCTGCACCGTGGTCACGGCGTTGAGCGTCTCGCCGGCGAGCGCCGCCGCATCGGCGAGACGGTCCTGACTCGCGCGCGAGAGCTTGCGCACGCGCCGCCCGAAGATGACCAGCGGCAGCACGACACCGAGCATCAGCAGGAAGATGAAGCCGGCCAGCCGCGGACTGGTGATCACCAGCATCGCCAGCCCGCCCAGCATCAGCAGGCCGTTGCGCAGCCCCATCGAGAAGCTGGTGCCCACCGCGGTCTGCACCTGCGTGGTGTCGGCGGTGAGCCGCGACAGCACCTCGCCGCTGCGCATCGTCTCGAAGAAGCGCGGCGACAGCCGGATCACGTTGGCGTAGACCGCGCTGCGCAGGTCGGCGCTGACCCGCTCCCCCAGCCAGCTCATCAGATAGAAGCGCGTGCCGGTGGCGGCGGCGAGAACCGCGGCCACCGCGAACAGCGCGACGAAGTAGACGGTGATGTGACCCGCGTTCTCGCGCGCGAATCCCAGATCGATCAGGCGCTGGAATGCAGCGGGGATCACCAGCATCGCGCTGGCGGCCACCAGCAGCGCGATCAGCGCGCAGGCGACGCGATGCCGGTAGGGCGCGATGAACGGCCACAGCCGGATCAGCGGGGCAAAACGTGCGGCCATCGGTGTTCTGGACTCCTGATCGTGCGCAGCTGACCTGCGCGGGGAATGCCTGCGGGCGCGCGAAGAGACGGCCGCGCCGGAACGCGGTCCGCCGTCGCCGATCGCCGCCTTCGGCGGCTGATGTCGCGTGTGCCAGGCGTGCCATCCGCGGACCGTGGGCAGGAGGCGGGCCGCGCGATCCCCCGGCCCGTGCCCGACACGCGCCTTGCGTTGGGAGCGCCGATCGGTACGACCGCAGCGGACACGACGTGCATGAGTACGCATTGTCCCCGCTTCCCGCGTCGTGCTCAAATCGGCGTGTGCTGCACGCCGGCGCCGGCAGCCCGCGCTGCGCCCACGCCCACCGTCTGCCGCCTGCCGCGACCGCGGTGCCCGTGCGCGCGTCGTCTGCATTGACGCCCCCGCTGCAGCCACCGACAATCATGCGATGGACTCGACCCTCGCCGATGGCGCGCCATAAGACGATCCGCATCGGCTGCGGCGCGGGCTTTCAGGGCGATCGCATCGACCCGGCGGTGATCCTCGCCGCGCAGGGCCGGATCGACTGGCTGGTGCTCGAGTGCCTCGCCGAGCGCACTGTGGCCGCGGCGCAACTGCGCCGGCTTGCCGATCCGCTGCAGGGCTACGACCCGCTGCTGCGCGCGCGCATGGAAGCCCTGCTGCCGCTGGTCAAGCGCAACCACTTTCGCCTGCTGAGCAACCTCGGCGCCGCCAACCCGGTGGCTGCCGGTCATCAGGTGATCGCGATTGCGCAGGAGCTCGGATTGCGGCTGCGCGTGGCCGTGGTCACCGGCGACGACGTGCTCGACCGGCTCGATCCGCAGTCGCCGACGCTGGAGACCGGTCGGCCGGTGTGCGAGTTTGGCACGCCGATCTCGGCCAACGCCTACCTGGGTGCGGAAGCGATCCTGCCGGCCATCGCGGGCGGCGCCGAGGTCATCGTCACCGGGCGCGTGGCCGATCCGTCGCTGTTCCTCGCGCCGATGGTGCGCGAGTTCGGCTGGCCACTGGACGATACGACGCTGATGGCCAGCGGCACGGTGATCGGCCATCTGCTCGAATGCGCCGGGCAGCTCACCGGCGGCTACTTCGCGGATCCCGGACGCAAGGACGTGCGCGATCTGGCACAGCTCGGATTTCCGTTCTGCGATGTCGCGGCCGACGGGTCGGGCACGCTGGGCAAGGTGGCCGGAACCGGCGGCACGATCACGCTGCGCACGGTCAAGGAGCAGCTGTTGTACGAAGTGACCGATCCGTCCGCCTACCTCACCCCGGACGTGGTCGCCGACCTCGGCAGCGTCGAGCTCACCGATCTGGGCGAGGACCGGATCCGGGTGAGCGCAGCCGCGGGCAGCGCGCGTACCGGCACGCTGAAGGTGAGCGTCGGCTATCACGCCGGCTACATCGGCGAGGGCGAGATCTCGTACGCCGGGCCGAATGCACGTGCGCGCGCCGAACTGGCCGGGGCGATCGTGCGCGAGCGCCTGCACGACGACCTGCGCGACGTACGCGTCGACCTGATCGGCGTCGACGCCACGCACCGTACCGATTTCGGCTACCCGCACGATCCGTACGAGGTGCGGCTGCGCGTGGCGGCGAGCGGCGCCACGCGCGAACTGGCCGAGCGTGTCGGGCTCGAGGTCGAGGCGTTGTACACGAACGGGCCGGCTGGCGGCGGCGGTGCGCGCAAGTTCGTCACCGACCGCATCGGCATCGTCTCCACGCTGATGCCGCGCGAGCAGGTGACGAGCAGCGTGGTGCGGCTGTCCACCGAGCGAGCAACCGGCGCTGCAGCCGGCGCGGCGGTCGGCGCGGCGCGAACCGGTGGCACCGGCGACGACGCGCCACCGCGTGCCGGGCGCACGGCACGGCGATCGCCATGAACGCACCGCGCACGCTGTACGACATCGCCCACTGCCGGGCTGGCGACAAGGGCGACACCGCCATCCTGTCGCTGTTCGCCTTTCGCGCCGACGATTTCGATCTGCTGGTGCGTGCGGCCACCGCGGAAGCCGTGGCGGCGCACCTGCGCGGCATCGTTCGCGGCGAAGTCACGCGCCACGTGCTGCCGCGCCTGAACGCGCTGCAGTTCGTCTGCGAACACGCGCTGTGCGGCGGCGTGACCACCTCCACTGCGCTCGACGCGCACGGCAAGGCGCTGTCGTTCGCGCTGCTGTCGCTGCCGCTGCGCACACCCGACTGCTGATACCGATGTCCAGTGAAACGCTCTGCACCCGATGCGCTGGCGGCTGGCGCTCCGCGGCCTCGACCGGCGCAACCCTGCGCACGTACCGTGACGCCTGCATGCGCAGTGCGCTCGCGCGAATCGTGCGCGCGCCGTGGCGGCGGGCGCTGCCTGCGCTGCTGCTGATCGCAGCCTGCACGACCGGCACGGTCGTCTCGGCGCAGCAGCCGGCGTGGCCGGCGCGGCCGGTGCGATTGCTGGTGCCCTTCTCCGCAGGCGGCGTCACCGACCTGCTCGCACGCTCGGTTGCGCAGCGCATGGGCGAGGCGCTCGGCCAGCCGCTGGTGGTCGACAACCGCCCCGGCGCCAACACCGCGATCGCCTACGAGATCCTCGGTCGCGCCGCGGCCGACGGCTACACGCTGATGCTCGAAGGCTTCAACGGGCTGGTGCTCAATCCGCTGCTCTACCCGAAGCTGCCGTACGACCCGCAGCGCGACGTCGCACCGGTGGGCCTGATCGGCTTCTCGCCGGTGATGGTGATCGTCAATCCACAGCTGCCCGTGCGCTCGCTGAAGGAGCTTGCCGAGTACGCGCGCGCCAATCCGGACAGGCTCAACTTCGGCTCGTCCGGCATCGGCGGCGTGATCCACATCACCACCGAGTGGTTCATGGCGCAGGCGGGCGTGCGCATGACGCACGTGCCGTACAAGGGTGGCGCCTCCGCGCTCCCGGACCTGATGTCGGGGCAGTTGCAGGTGCTGTTCAATCCACCGATCACGGCGATCCCGCTGGTGAAGGCAGGCAAGGTGCGAGCGCTCGCAGTGAGCTCGGCGCGCCGGCTCTCGGTGATGCCCGACGTGCCGACGGTCGCGGAGTCGGGCTTCCCCGGCTATGACGCGGCGACCTGGTTCAGCCTGCTCGCGCGTCGCGGCAGTCCGGCGCCGATCATCGATCGTCTCGCCGGTGAGCTGCGCCGGGTGGTCGAGACGCCCGCGCTGCGCGAGCAGTTCGCGCAGCAGGCGATCGAGTTCCAGTGGGGCGACGCCGCGGCGGTATCGGCGCTGATCGCCAGGGACCTCGCACGCTGGGGGGAGGTGATCCGCAGGGGGAACATCAAGGTCGACCCGCTGCAGTAGCGGCGCGCGAGCGCATCGCTCACCGCTCCCGGCGCGCACCCGACGGCTCACGCGCCGGCCGGAACCATCGCCGGCCTCGGGCGCTCGTCCCTGCAACCCCTGCGCGCTCGACGCCGCGCGCGCTGCGGCTGCGCGCCTATTCGAGCTTCGCGCCGCTGCGCTTGACCAGATCCGCCCACTTGACCAGATCGGCGAGCATGTACTGGCGGAACACCTCCGGCGAATTGCCGACCGGCTCCGAGCCGTCGGCAATGATGCGCTCGCGCACGTCGGGCAGCGCGAGGAACCTGAGCAGTTCGGCGTGCAGACGGGCGACCAGCGGCCTGGGCATCTTTGCCGGCCCGGCGATGCCGTACCAGCCCACCAGTTCGAACCCGGGCAACACCTCCGACACGGCAGGCAGATCGGGGATCGCCGCCAGCCGCTTCGGATTGGTGACGGCCAGCCCGCGCAGCTTGCCGGCGCGCACCAGCGTCTGCGCCGCCTGAATGCCGGCGAAGTTGTACTGGTAGTGGCCGCCGAGCAGATCGGCCAGCGCCGGTCCGGAGCCCTTGTACGGAATGTGCTGCCCCTTCACCCCGGCCATCAGGTTGTACAGCTCGCCGGCGAGGTGACCGCCGCTGCCGATACCGGCCGAGCCGAAGTTCAGCCCGCCCTTGAAGCTGCGCGTCCAGTCGACGAACTCCTTGAGCGTCTTCGGCGGACTGGCCGGATTGACCACGAGCATCAGGCCGGCCGCGGTCAGCTGGGTGATGGGTGTGAAGTCGTTGACCGGGTGATAGGGCAGCTTGCTGTTGAGCGCCGCATTGATCGTGTGCTGGTGATAGACGAGCAGCAGCGTGTAGCCGTCGGGCGCGGCGCGCGCGGTGATCTCGCCGGCATTCACACCCGAAGCGCTTGCCCGGTTGTCCACCAGCACCTGCTGCCTGAGCGATTCGCTCAGGCGCGCGGCGACCAGCCGCGCCAGGATGTCGGTCGTCCCGCCGGGCGCCGCCGGCGTGATCAGGCGGATCGGCCGGTTCGGAAAGTCGTCCTGCGCGTGTGCCGCGTGCGTGCAGCTCAGGCCGAGCAGCACTGCTGCCACGGCTGCGTGAACCCGCTTCATCATCGTCCTCCTTCTGCGAATGCTGGCGCAAGGCGCGCCCGCTGCCAGCGCCACCACGACGAGACGCGTGACCCCGGCCGCGAGCCCGCTACTTGAGCTTTGACATGATCTGTTCGAGGAATCCCATGATCAGTGCGGAGGCGACGAAGGCGAGGTGGATGATCGTCGCCCACATGATCTTGTCGTTGTCGTACTGCGAGGAGTTGAGGAAGATCTGCAGCAGGTGGATCGAGGAGATGGCGACGATCGAGGACGCCACCTTGATCTTCAGGCTGCCGGCATTGAGCTTGCCGAGGAAGGACACGTCCTCGCCGCCGTTGTCGAAACGGCTGACGAAGTTCTCGTAGCTGGAGATCATCACCATCACGATCAGGCTCGCCACCAGCGCGGCGTCGATCAGCGCCAGCATCGCGAGGATCATCTCGTCGTCGTTCAGCACGAACACCGAGCCGGCGATCTTGCTGAACTTGTAGAAGAACGAGATGGCGTAGACGCCCAGCGCGGCGCCCAGGCCGAGGTAGAACACCACCAGCAGCCAGCGGCTGGCGAGGATGATGCGTTCGACGAGTATCTCGAGGGCCTTCATGCAGCGGATTCCATGACGATTCCAGGGCGCAAGGATACAGCGCGTGCGCTGGCACCGCGGCGATGCCCGATTCCGTCGGGCCAGCGGTGCGGGCGAGCCGCGCTACCATCGACCCGGGCGTGCCGCGATGGCAGCACCGGTGCGTCCCCCGCGGCCGGCTGCACGGGCCGGTCAGGCCCTGGTCTGCGCGGCACCCCGCGGGTGCATCACGGCCCACCCCGAAGTCCTGGCTGAAGGCTTGCACGAAGATGTCGATCGGTTGGTTCCCCGGCCACATGGCCAGCGCCCGCAAGCAGGCCGCGCAGACGCTGGCGAAGGTCGACGTGGTGGTCGAGGTGATCGACGCGCGGCTGCCCGGCGCGAGCAGCAATCCGATGATCGATGCGCTGCGCCGGCACCGCCAGCGGCCCTGCCTGAAGGTGCTCAACAAGGCCGATCTGGCTGATCCGCAGGCCACCGAAGCCTGGGTGCGTGCGCTCACCGAATCGGCCGCCCGGGGCGACAAGGTCGAAGCGGTGGCGCTGAGCTGTCGCAAGCCCGGGGACGTGGCGCGCGTGGCACGGCTCGCACACGCCCTCGCACCGCACCGCGACAGCGCGCTCAAGCCGCTGCGGGTGATGGTGATGGGTATCCCCAACGTCGGCAAGTCGACGTTGATCAACGCCCTGGCGAAGCGGCGCATCGCCAAGGTCGGCGACGAGCCGGCAGTGACCAAGAGCCAGCAGCGCATCGACATCAGCGATCGGCTGGTTCTGTTCGACACCCCGGGGCTGCTGTGGCCGCTGATCGAACATCCGTCCGACGGCCTGATGCTCGCGGCGAGCCACGCCGTCGGCGTCAACGCCTACATCGACGAGGAGGTCGCGACGGCGCTCGGCGAGATACTGCTCGAACGCTATCCGGCACTGCTCGCCCGGCGCTACGGCCTCGCCCCGGACGCACTGCGCTCGCTCGACGGGCCAGCGCTGATCGACGCCATCGCGCAGCGGCGCGGCTACGTGCTGAAAGGCGCCCTGCCCGATCGCGGCAAGGCCGCGCTCGCGCTGCTCGACGACTATCGCAGCGGCGCTCTCGGACGCATCAGCCTCGAGACACCTGCATCGCGAGCGCAGATGCGTGCCGCAGCGGCGGCCGCTGCCGACGAACCCGCCGCTGCCGACGAACCCGCCGCTACCGACGAACCCGCCGCGACGCGAACCGGGCTGCGTCGCGCGCGCGCGACCGGGCCGCGCACCGGCGAGGACGACGACCGCGGCTGAGCCTGCGCCGGCCTGCGCAGGGCACGGATACAAGTCGTCACACTCGCTCACGCGACCGACATCATTCGCTTACGTCGATCGATTTCAATAGGCCTACGGGACGCCGGATGCCGCAGACGGTTGACCACGTGCTGCTCGCGCGCGCAGCCGTCCGCCGCCGGCGCGGTCCCGCCATCCACGCCATTGAGGAGACAGCATCGATGAACACCACCCTTCGCACGCTCGATCACCCGCACGCCGGCAGCAGCGCCCGGCGCCGGCCCGAGGCTTCGCTCCTGCTCGGCGCCGGCGCAATCGCGCTG
>CANGUQ010000145.1 GCA_947456915.1 Betaproteobacteria bacterium | reverse complement strand
GCACGCTACGCACGCGTCGAGAGCACGGCGGGCAGCGTGACGCTGAACGCGGGCAGCGACATCACCGCGACGCTGACGCAGGCGGCGCAGGACGTGCAGGTGACGGCGGTGCGCAACCTGGATGCGACGACGACGAATGCGCGCAACGGCACGCTTACGGCGAGCACGACCACCGGGTCGATCACGCTCGGCACGGCGAACGCGGAGACGGCGCTGACGCTGACCGGGCGCACCGGGATCACGGCGGGCACGCTGAGCACCGACGCGGGCAACGTGACCGCGACGGCGACTACCGGCGATCTGTCGCTGACCACGACGAACGCGGCGGCGGCAGCGACGCTGGTTGCGGCGACGGGCAACGTGAAGGTGGACACCGTTGACGCGGTGAACGACGTGAACGTGACCGCGGGGCAGTCGATCGCTGGCAAGGCAGCGGCACGCTTCGTGCGTGTCGAGAGTGCCGACGGACGGGTGATCCTCGATGCTCGCGGTGGCGACATTGCGGGCACTCTGGCCCGGTCGCAGGCCGATGTCACGATCGGGGCAGCGAGCGGCATCCAGGTGACGACGGTGACGAGCGTCACCGGCAACGTGTCGGTGGCAGCCGGTTCCGGGAGCGTGGTTGCAGACACGCTGACTGCCGAGCGCAATCTCACGATCAGCGCAGGCAGTAGCATCAGCGCAGGCAGTGCGGTATCCAACAGCGGTAACGCCACGCTCTCTGCGGTCAGGGACGTCACTGCGCAACTGGTGAGCGCCGAGAATGGCGATGCGACGCTCGACGCGTTGAACGGTATGGTCAACGTGCGGCGGGTGCTGGGCGACGGCGTACTTCTGTATGCGAAGACCGAGGTCGATGGAGCCAACCTCGAGGTGGGTCGACGGCTGGTTCTGCTGAGCGATCGGGTGACAGCGAGCGTGAACCATCTGCTGCGGCCTGGCCGTGGTCCGTTGTCCGTGCTGCTGGTCGGGCGCAATCAGCCGATCATGACTGCGGTGGATCTCACGCTGAACAGTTCGCTGGGCGTCTCGTTCGACCGGTTCCTGACACAGGATGCGCGGATCACGGTCCCGCAGGGATTCGTCGAACTGCAGGAAGCCTACGTCGGCAAGCGCATGTTGCTGAATACCCCGTCCATCGGACTGCTGATGGACAACACCAGTTCGTCAGTGCAGCGGCCGTATGACGTGCAGCTGTTCGCTCCGACCGGGGCGTTCAGCATGCGGGTCGACGAGAATCTCTCGCGCGTCAAGGGGGCATACGTCATTCATCGCAACATGGCCATCCATCCCGTTGTAAGCGATCCCACCGGCTACGATTCCAGCGTGATGGAGGCGGGTGGCAAGGAAGCGGTGAAGACCAGCCGGATACTCGTCGATACCGCATCCGCGGGTCAGCTGCGTTCCCGTTTCGTCCTGCGCGAGCTCGGTGAACTGTTCCAGGCTCCCGATGGCGCCGTGCAGATCGAGCAGGCAGATCCGATCGATTCGACGATGAAGTGACCGCTGCCATATAGTTACGCAGGATGGCATCCAGTGCCCCGCGCGTGGCCGGGGGGGGCACTGCGGCCTGTCCGATCCAAAGACAGAGTGAACGGCCACTGGCCAGTCTGGTGTTCTCGCATGCGCAGTCCCTCGTACCGCCTTCTGATTGCTTCCGTTGTTGCCCTGACCACGACGTACCCGGCGCCTGCGCAGGTGCTGCTCCCGCCCGCGCTGGACCCGGGGGTGCTGCAGCAGCGCGAAATCGAGCGCGAGCGGCGCCAGCGGGAAGAGGAACTGCGCCAGGAGCGGATCGAGCGGCCGGTTGCTCCGCAGCCGCGTCCGGTTCCGCAGAAAGCACCTGTAGGCGAGGATCTCGCCTTCTTCGTGCGGGAGATCCGCTTCGACCCGCCGTCGGCGATTCTCAAGCCGGAGGAACTGGAGCAGCTGGCAGCCGGGTATCGTGGAAGGTCGCTACGCCTGACCGACCTGCGCGAACTCGTGGAGCGTATCAACGCCCTGTACCGGGCGCGCAACATCGCCACCGCGCAGGCGAGTCTGCCGGCGCAGGACGTGACCGACGGGGTGGTGGTGATCCGGCTGGTGGAGGGGCGTCTGGGCCAGCTGCAGCTGCGCGGGAATGCGACCACCAACGACGATTACGTCGGTAACCGGATCAGCCTCAAGCCCGAGGACGTTGTGGATCTGGAGCGGCTGGAGCGCGATCTGGTTCTGTTCAACCGCACCAACGACGCCCAGCTGAGTGCACAGTTGCAGCCCGGGACGGACTTCGGGCGGACGGACATCGTCATCACCGTGGTCGAGCCCAGGCAGGACGATCTGCGCGTCACCTTCGACAACACCGGATCGCGCGGCACGGGCGAGTACCGGCTGGCGACGACCTACGTGCGGCGCAGCCTGACCGGGCGGCGTGACGATCTGTTCGTCTCGTTCGCCGGCGCCGAGGGGCATCTGGGCAAGTACATCACCTACGGCGTACCGGTGGGGTACCGGGGCACGCGGGTCACGGTGGGCTACTTCGAGGACAGCACGCGGGTGGTGGACGGCCAGATAGCGTCGCTCCGCGTGACGGGCGAGGCCAGCGCCTTCACCGGGTCGCTGCGCCACCCGCTGATCTCGCGGCGTGACGTGCAACTCGACGCCGTACTGTCGGCGAAGAAACGGCGCACGGTGAACTGGATCGACGGTACCGTGCTGAACGGGTCGGACCTGGTCGCCTACTCGGGCGGGCTGGATCTGCAGGTGCCGATGGGGAACGGGTACTGGACAGCCAACGCGGACTGGGTGGCCGGGGAGAGCGTGCCGGTTTCGGGAACCCCGCGCAGTTATCACCTCAACAAGGGTGCGATCCAGCGCAGCCTGCGCGTGAGCAATGCGCTGACGTTTTCGGCGGGGCTGTCGTGGCAGTACACCACCGATACGCTGCTGCCGTCGAGCGAGCAGATGCTGATCGGCGGAGAAGGTACGGTACGCGGCTATTCCCCCGCACTGCTTGCCGGAGATCGCGGCGTGCAGGTGAACCTGCAGATGTTCCGGGCGGTGACTCTGCCGGAGTCCTCGCCAGTGCGCGCGACGGCCCTCGCGTTCGTCGACTATGGCAAGGTCCAGCCGTTCCGACCCATCAACAGCCAGCGCAGTTCGGACGAACTGTCGAGCGTGGGTGCCGGGCTGAACTTCGCCTGGGGCAGGAGCCTCTCCGGCCGGGTGATCCTCGGTCTGCCGCTCATCTCGCGGCCCGAGGAGCCGCGAGACTACCGCCTCCACTTCTTCCTCGCGTGGACCATGCCTTGACGTCGTTCCTCGACGCGCAGTCGGGCGCAGCCGCCCAGCAAGTCGTGAAGCACGCGGCGTGAACGGTTGACGGGTCACTGGCTGGCGACAATTGCGCTGGTCAACTGACGACAACTGTCTTGGCCGGTCGAGGCCCGTGCCGGGCAGGTCCGGGTGGGGCTACTGTGAAGGTCTTCGAGTCGATCGAGACCGCAGGGATGCCAGGCAAGAGGATCACGGATCACCAGGTGCTTCAGTTCAAGCAGCATCGACAGACGCTGTCGCAGTCTGCGGCGTCAGCGCAGGCTGGCATCAGCGAACGAAGCGCCCGACGCATCGAACGCAGCGAGACGTTGCCATCGCAGCGGTCAGCCCGGAGTTGGCGAATACGGCCCGATCCCCGCGCGGCAGCGCGGGACGGTGAGGTCGTACCGCTGTTGCGGATGGATCCACAGTTCAATGCCGTAACGCTGCTGGACGAACTGCAACGCAGACACCCCGGCCAGTACAGTGAAGGGGTACTGCGCGCGCTGCAGCGCCGGATTCAGCAGCGGCGTGCCGTTCACGGCGCCGAGCGGGAGGTCTTTTTCGCCCAGGAGCATCCGCCGGGACGGCCGGGGCTGTCGATTTCACGGTAGCCGACGATCTGGGGGGAGGTTGGCGGTGCCGCCTTCGGTCACCGGGTCTACCAGTTCGCCCTGGCGCATTCCGGCTGGCGCCGCGCAGCGGTTTCAGGGTGATCGACATCCGCGGTTCGATCGACTGCGTAATCCGGCCCATGTCGGTACTCGATTCCGGTGCAAGTCGGTACCGGATTCCGGCGCAAGTCGGTACGGCATTCCGGTCGATGTCGGTACACTGAAAGCGGGTCCACCCGCATCGTTGCCGGTGGCACGGTGCACTGGCGTGTGGCCGGATGCGGGCGGACCGGGCGCCGTCGTGCCTGCCGGTGACTGCGACTGTCGCCGTTTGACCGCGGGCAGCGTCCGCTCCAGAATGGACTCGATGACGGCGGCGGGCCGGCAGCGATTCCGCAGTCCCGGTTCCGATGCCAGGCAAGGCCATCGATGATCCGGCAGTTCATCGGCGCATGTGTCTCGGCCTCGCTCGTTGCAGCCTGCGCGAGCGAGTCGGGCCTGCGCGAGATCGTCCCGCTCGGCGAGCGCACACCGCCGGCGGCACTGGTGTCCGCGCTGGCATCTGCGCCCGTCGTGCCGCTGTCCGGGCTGCAGTACGTCCCGCTCCTGCCGCTGTCGGAGACGGCTACCCGGATCGACGTGCAGTCGCCGGCAGTCGACCTTCCCGGCGGGCGCAGCTTCGTCGCAGCCTTTCGCATTGCCGACCTGCCGCGACCGTTCGCGGTCGAGGTGGGCAGCCAGCGCAGTGCCGAACCCGGAACGCTGCTCGGATGGATGCCTGATCTCCGCCAGGGTGTGCTCGCGCCGGTGGTGCACGTACTCGATGCGAAGTTCAACGTGCTGCGCACGCTGCTGCCAGAGGGGCCGCGATCGGCGTGCGAGCACAATGGCCTGGCCGACGCTTACCAGATCCGGTTCGTGGTCGCGGAGCCCGAGGCGCAGGCAGCGTTCCTCGTTGTGGCAACCACCGATGCATTGCGCGCTCAGCGCGCAATCAGTGTGTGCGGCTTGCCGCGCAACGGGCTCTCTCCGACGGGTGACATCCGGGTTGCGGTGGCGGCGCTGCCGGTCAGCGGATCACTGCTCATGCAGGCAGACGCCACGCTCTTCGATGGCGTGCGGCACCGGGCAGAGCGCAGCTTGCTGAAGAGCATCACCCAGTCAGCCGGCGTGCTTCTGCTGGGAGAGCATGGTCTGGCGTTCGCGCAGCGCAGCGGACTGGCGACGGCGCGCAGCCCGTACGTCACTCGCATCGAGCTTCCTTATGCGTCGATTGCCTCTGCGCAGGTCGACATGGACGGCGGCAGCGCGTACGCGCCGACGCTCACGCTGCGCTACATCGACCCGGCAACGCATGCGCCGCGCTGGGCGAATCTCGAGATCACGCCGCTCTCGCTGCTGCCCGAGATGGCGAACGCGATCGCCTCGCGCCTCGGGCAGGATCGGCTGCGCGAGGACGTGGCCATTTCCCTGCCGCAGACGGTGCCCGGGCTCGACTTCGAGGTGGCAGGCAGAGGCCCCCTCGGGCGCGTCGGCGAGTGGGCGGCCGCAGGCGGGCTCACGACCGCGGGAGTCTGCGGCATCTGTGGTGCGCTGCCCTGCCCGCCAGAGGCCCTGGTCACCTGTGCCGGTCTGTTCTCGGCAGGTGCGGCAGTGGGCGGGCTCGTCGGCAGCGGTGTGGAACTCGTGCAGTGGGCGCGCGGGCAGCGCCCGCCGATACCCGACGTGAAGCAGCGGCTGTTCGAGACGACGGCGACCGAGGGCGCACAGCGGTTCGATCTTGCCGCGCTGCGTGCCTGTGTCGACGAGGCTCTGTCGCCCCCGGGCGCGGCCACGTGGCGGGTGCAGGGACGTGATGCGGTGGCGCGGCTTTCCGATGCGCCCGCGCGCGCCGGAGCCGATGGGCTCTGGGAGGCGCGCGTGGAGCTCTCGCGGATCGCACTGGTGGCGGCAGGCGGGCCGGGACAGGAGCCACAGGAGGTACCGGTACGGCTGCGCATCGAGGGCCGCCTCACGCTGGTCGACAACGGCGCGCCGCAGCGTGCATCACCGCTGCAGTGGGAGAGCGTTGCCTATCCGCTGCAGGCGTGGGTCGGCACCGGGGCGGGCGCGCGCACCTCCGTCGAACTGCAGTCGGCGTGCAGCGCGGTGGCAGCCGCCGTGGTCCGTATGACACAGCAGGGGTGGCGCGAGTAAGCGGCGTCTGGTCGCGCAGCCGCGCACGCGCGGAGGCAGCAGGATCGCGCGTTGCCATGCCAGGCTGCGGTATCGGGTCGATCGACCCCTGGACGTTCAGCGCCCGCAGGCAAGGCTGCATCGCCACTGGCGCGAGCAAGGCATCTGCAGTGCAACGGCAATGCTCCACGCGACCCGCAGCACCGCCCCGTCGCTGCCGGGGACAAGGCAAGAAAAAAGGGCCCGGAGACTATCCGAGCCCTCCTGAATGGTGGTGTTTGGTTGCCCCCGCGAACCCGCCGTTGCTGTGATGCATGGGAATGGATCGGGACCGTGCGGGATGCTGCGGACCAAGCGCCCAGGAGCCGGCGCGCCAGCACCGACGGCATGTCCCTGCGGCCATCGGCGATCGGGTAATTGACGACCCGGGTGCCCAGGATGCGATAGATCACCCGGGGGGCTTGAATGCCGTCTGGCGGTAGTCCTTGATGCCCAGCACGTTGGCCCGCGAGCAGGGAACGGTGCGCTCGGCGCCGTCCCCTTCACGCAACAACCCGTCGCGCTGGGTGGGCGACAGGTGGTCGAAGTGGTGCATCAGCCCGCCGCTGCTCTGGTACATCTTGCGGGAGTCCTCGCCCTGCATCTGAAGCGCCTGCCGGGTGGCGACGATGATCAATAGGACGAGGCGCGGGTACATCATGCACAGCCAGCGATCGTGCTGGTCCAGCGTCTCGCCTTCCTTGCCCACCACCTCGCCCAGCCACTTGCGGATCTCCGGGCTGTTGACGTTGTCGTTGTAGACCCAGCCCTCGTTGCCGGTGCTGCAGGGCGGGTCGATGTAGATGCACTTCACCTGTCCCGCATAGCGGGGCAGCAGGGCCTTGAGCGCATGCAGGTTGTCGCCCTGAACGATGAGGTTGCCGCTGCCGCTTTCGCCGCAGGAGCGCTCGGGCACCAGTACACAGTGTCCTTGGCCACGCCCAGGTGTTGGGCGACCTGCTCGACGGAAACCCACGGTTCTGTGGTCATGGTGTCCGCGCTTGCCAACTGGAAGCGCCTCAAGTGGATCAAACCGGACCAAAGCCTATCAGTGCAAGGCTCGCCCAAGCCTGGCTTCGGGGCGGAACAGCGCGTGAATCAGGGCATCGCGATCGACCCGGAGACCCCGATGCGCCACACCGTTCCCCGCACCGCGTACGCCGCACACACCGCGCAGATCAACAGGATGGACGTGACGCAGGTGCGTCGGTTGCTGCGCCTGACTCTGCTGGCACCTGAGGTCTTGGCACGGCTCACGGAATCGTCAACAGCGGTACTGGAGCACGTGATGCGGCAGCTTTCGCCGAACGGCTGGAGCGACCAGATGCGGGTGCTCGCGCCGCCCGCCTGACCGCGTTGAGCCCTGACGCGAGCACCGCCCCCGGGCGGTTTTTTGCCTCCTCGTCGCTCGGTCGCCTTCTCTACAGGAGTTGACGACCACAACCGACCGAGTCCAAACCCTTGATGGCAAAGGAGGTGGTCTCGAGAACGCGCTCGACACCAGCAGAGAAGACCGGGAACAGAGACGCCGGGACGGGGGCGAGAACGCCGAGTCTGGGGTGGTCACGCGCGCGAGGCAACGACGCGTGTCAGGGGGGACAGGCAAAAAAAGCCCAACCGGACAAGGGTTGGGATTTCGAGTACTGGTGGAGGCGGCGGGAATTGAACCCGCGTCCGCAAACCCTCTGCAGTCAGCTCTACATGCTTAGTCTGGCCATTTGGATTTGACCCTTGCTGCGCCGGCCGACGGGCTCAACTCGGGCGATCTACTGCGACTTTGATGCCGGGCGTCGTAGCCCCGCTCGGCACGAGGTCCCTGAATGGCTTCGCTGAGGGTTGCCCCTCCCGACCCGGGACCTGATCGGTGCGAAGTCCAGCCGGATTAAGCGGCTAGAGCGTAACGCTCGTCGTTGGCGTTTGTAGCGTTCCAGACTGGATTTACGAGGTGATCTGGGCCTCGGCATGCACTGCACTGCTTCAGTATCCGCGTCGAAACCGGGACGCCCCCTTGGGAGGAAGATGGTACCGCAGCGCGGCGTTTCAAGGGGCCTGCGATGGCAGGACAGAGCGCGGCCTGCCCGGGTGGGTGACGGACGTCAGCGCTGGGCAGGCAGCCGGTCGAGCAGTTGCTGCGGATGCTCGATCATCCAGTCGCAACCCCAGTCGTGCGGATCAGCGCCGTACAGGTAGCCGTAGAGCGCGACCACCGGCGTCATCTGCGCCGCGACGCTCGCCTCGACGTCGCGCCGGTCGTCGCCGACGTAGACGCAGCGCTGCGGCGCCAGCCCGAGCGCGCGCGCGCCGGCGAGCAGCGGGTCGGGGTGGGGCTTGGCGCGCCCGGTGGTGTCG
>CANGUQ010000144.1 GCA_947456915.1 Betaproteobacteria bacterium | reverse complement strand
CGTGCGCTCCGCGCCGGCTCGTCGCACGCGTTCGGCACGGATCGCTCTGCGCTCGGCACCGGCTGATGAAAGCCTCAAGGCTCGCCTCTCGGCCTGAACTCGATGCGCAGTGGCGTGATCGAACCGTCGGCACGCACGCGCATGCGCAGCACGGCCCGGGACGACCGATCGGCCAGCTGTCTCTCCAGAGCGGCGGCCTTGTCCTGCGGCACGTACAGACGACCTGCAGCGAGCGCGCTGCTGCCGTGCGGCGCGCGGATCGGATGCGCGCAGGCCCGGTCCAGCGGCCCGACCACCTCGATGCGCGGCGGCGTGCCCTTCAGGCACAGCGCGCTGGACGTGCTCGGCGAAACCCCCGCGGCGAGTCCGGGCCAGTCGTAGCGATAGACGATGTAGTGCCCGCGCAGCAGGTCGCGCGGATCGAAGCCTGCAATCGGCACCTCCCACTCGACGCCCTGCTGCGCACGATCGTGAGCGATCGCCCACGCCGCGGCCAGACCGACGAGCGGCAGCGCAAGCGCGCCGACTCTCAGCAAGGTGAATACGCCCGAGCGGCTCATGCGGAGCGGCCGTCAGCAGCCCCGAGGCGGGGAGGCGCGAAGCGCTTCGCGATACGCAGCGCGCTCCAGACCACCGCCAGCACCAGCAGCCCGGCCACGATCAGTCCCGTACCGCTGGTCAACAGGTCGGAGGCGAGTTCGAAACTCAGCACCACCAGACGCAGCGCGATCAGCGCAACCGCCAGCTGGAACACCGTGCGCCAGCCGGCGCGCAGGGATGCGCCTGCGATCCCCGCCCACAGGACCATGAACAGCAGCGCCGCAACGGTCTGGTGGCCGCGCAGCACCCACGCCGCGAGGGTCGCCGCAGCAAGCCCGGCCAGCACCAGCGCCTGCAGGCGCCCGGGGCCGTCCCGGGCAGATACCCGCACCACGACGGCTGCAGTGAGCAGCATGCCGGCTGTCACGGCGGCTGCCGTGAACCAGTCTTCGGTGCTCGACGGAGCATCGACGACGGCGCTGGCGATCGTCGCCGCGCTGGCGAGCCCGGCCGCATAGGCGAGTGCGAGACATGCAAGCGCATGCCACAGGCCCGAGCGCTGACTGCGCTCCCTGGCCCACGCGGCCAGTCCGGCGACCAGTACAGGCATCGCGAATGCGCCACTGATCCGGGCGGCCACGAGCGTCGGGTCGAGCCGGGGGTCGTTTTCGGTGAAGGAGAGACCGAAAGTCATCCCGAACGCAGCCAGCCCGATGAAGAACAGCAGCGCGATCAGCCAGCCACTTCCGCGCACGAGCAGCAGCGGCGCGAACAGCAGCAGCCACAGCCCGATCGGCACGTGCAGCGGCGAACTGGTCTGGTAGACCTGCCCCAGGTGGCCGAAGAAGGTCAGTCCGAGCAGACCGAGCACGAACAGCAGCGCGTCGCTGCACCAGCGCTGCGCCGCCACCGCGCAGGCGCCGATGAGGGCGAAGTGGATCGCGAGGCGCACGACCCCGGGCATCGCCTCCCAGTTGGCGGCCACCACCGAGATCAGCCCGAGTCCGATCGCGAGCACGGCAATCGCCACGGTCGCCCGCAGCGCGAGCGGACGCGCGTGCGTGGCCTCCCAGTCGCGGATGCGCGCGGACGTGGCAGCGTCGATCAGCCCGGCGTCTTCCCAGGACTTGAGCTTGCGCAGGGACATGCGCACAGGATAGCCGACGTTGCCGATCCCCGCTGCCGCATCCCGGCTCGCGGCTGCGACGCCCCACCGCCCGGCCGCGGCTGCGCCAGCTGCCCGGCCCGGCGCCTAACGGAAGGGCAACCGCTCGACGTCGATCTGCGGCGAGGTCTCATGACGAAACTCCCGGAACGAATCGCCACCAGTGTGCCACAGGCGGCAGTTCCGTCCGGCCCACAGTCCTCTGCGTGACAGATGCACGCCCTGAGCCGACGGCCATCGGCCGCCGCGCCGGGCGCTGCGCTCAGCGGGTGGCGCCGGAGAGCCTGACCGTCATGCTGATGCGCTTGTTCTCCTCGGCGCGCCACTGGTCGAGCGCCTTGCGGTCCCCCGCCATCACCTCGATGCCCATGCTGCGCAGCCGCTCGCCCATCGCCGGCTCGCGCAGCACGCGCACCAGGTCCGTGCTCGCCTTGTCGAGGATCGCGTTCGGCGTGCCGGTAGCTGCGACGATGCTGTACCACGCGTACATCGCATAGCCCGGCACGACCTCGGAGATCGCCGGCACGTCGGGGATCTGCGGGAAGCGGCGCGGAATGGTGCCGCCCAGCGCGATCAGCCGCCCCGACTGGATCTGCGGCAGCGCCACCGGCAGCACCGCGAAGGTGAACTGCACCTCGTTGGACAGGGTGTCGGTGATCGCCTGCGGCACGCCCTTGTACGGCACGTGCAGCATGTTCGTTCCGGTAAGGTGCGTGAGCAGCACACCGGACAGGTGCTCGGAGGCGCCGGTGCCCGCCGAGCCGTAGCGGATCACGCCCGGCGACTTGCGCGCGAGTTCGATCAGTTCGCGCAGGCTGCGCGCCGGCTGAATGGTGTTGGCCACCAGCACGAACGGGGTCGCACCGATCAGCGCCACCGACTGGAAGTCGCGCGCCAGATCAAACTTCATGCCGGTGAGCACCTGCGTGGCCGCGAACAGCTGCGAGGTCAGCATCATCCAGGTGTAGCCGTCCGGATTGGTCTGCAGCGCGAGGTCGGCACTGATTGCCCCGGCCGCCCCGGGGCGCGCATCGACGACGATACGCTGGCCCCATACCTCCGCCATCCGCTCGGCGAGCGCGCGCGAGATCACGTCCGGGCCGGAGCCCGGGGCGCTGCCGATGATCAGGCGGATCGGCTTCACGGGAAACTGCGTCTGCGCATCGGCCGGACTGCCTGCGATTGCCAGTACGAGCGTCAACGCGACGCCGGCGATGCGTGCCATGGTCCTCTTCATGGGTCTCCTCCTCGATTGTCGTGGCCTGCCCTCCTCGCCGGCCGGGGCCGGACGGGCGGGGTCTGCGTTCCTGACTCCGCGATTGCGGATGGGAATCCTCCAGTACTGCACCAGCGCTGCCGCACGATGCCGGCCCATCGTGGCAAGCATCGCGCAGGAACACGCGGAGTGCCGGACCTCGACGCTGCTGCACGACTCCGCGCCAGAGGGCTCCCCGTGCACAACCGATGCCCTGGTCCGGCTCGATTCCGCCACGGCGGCGGCGTCCGGTATCCCGGTTGCGCCGGTCACTCGATCGACGTCGTGCGCGACCGCGACTGTATCACCAGCCGAGAAGCGGCAAGTCGCGCGGTGTCCTGCGCAAACCGCTCCGCAGCCCGCCCGGACCGCACGAGCCACGGCGGGACGGCACGCACGGGCAGCACGGTTGCGGGCTCCCGCAGCGCCGCCAGCCGATCGGCGCATCGTCTGCGCACCACCCGTGTGCTAGGCGCGGCCGACTGCGCGAAGCCAGAAGAACAGGCCGAGCCGCACGAGTTCGAATCCACCGACGATACAGGCGGGCCCGAGCAGCAGCAAGAGCAGCGGTGACGACGACCCGAGGGCCTCGGTGACCAGGGCACCCGCGCAGGTCAGGGCGAGTGCGCCCACGGCCAGCACCGCGGCTGACGCGAGCCACGACCGACCGATGCGCTCCGGACCCACGATGATCATCCACAACAGCACGCCCGGCGCAACACCGCTGCCGAGCAGGAACATCGCAACGATTCCGGTGATCTGCCGATGCGCGGCGACATTGAGCGGATCGCTCGGCGGCTGGAAGAATCCCCAGCCGAACGCCATGCCCGCGACGAGCGCCAGGGGCGCGACAGCCAGCGCCGGGAGGACGGCCAGCACCTTGACCGCGAGTCCGAGGTCGGCCAGCGTGCTCCTGCCGGAGGTCGAGGACGAATCCATGGAGGTGTGCGAGCGAGGGGGCTGCTGCAGCGGCAGCCGGACAGATCAGGGATGTCGACGCAACCACCCCGCCCCTTGCAACGGCGCGGCGGCCTTGCCCCAGGGGAAATCATAGCAGCACGCATGCGGCCGCTCGGTGTGCACAGTCGTCGCGGCACGCCCCGCCCGAACGGCACTCGGCCACTGAGCGCGGTGGACCTGACCACGGACCGTCGGGCCGGCGCAGCCATGAGGAGCACTCGCCGGCATGCACGCCGGACCGGGGCTGAAGCCCTCATGCCGGTGCTTCATCCTGCCGGGTCGGCAGCGCGGGGCATGATCACTGTCGGTGACAGAGGAAGGGAACGATCGGCACCAGGCCAGCGCGGAGGCGAACGAGAACACGCGCGGTGTCCTTCGCCAGGGTCACCGCGCTGGCTCTGCCGCGCGATCCGTGCTGCCCTTTGCTCAACAGGAGCAGCGACGACGAATTCCTTCCCGCAGCAAGGAAGATCTTCAGTCGCCGGGACGAGTTTCCGTCGAGGCTCTCGTCCGGCCTGGCCAGACGCTGCAGAGCGCGAGCGGGCAGCGCCTGTGGCAATCGTTGCCATCGCGCACGCTCAGCCTGCCCGCGCTGCAGTTGCGCTCGCAGACCGCTCTGTGCGCGTGCAGTGGCTGGCGCGGGTCGACGTCGACGGCGACGGCTGAGAGGACTGACTGCCCGGATGGCAGGCCGCAGCCGTCGGTGGCCGCTGGCGCGACGCTCGCAGCCTGCCGCTGACGCGCCGGGAACCACAGGGTGCCGTCAACGTGCGCCCACACGGAACACTGCGCGAGCGTACCGCCTCGCGGGCTGTTGCCGCGCGGGCGTGGTGAGCGTCATGGACGCCGGCTGAACTGCTGCACGCGTCGAGGCGTACAGCGCCCCTCCCGCGTCAACGCCGCGCTGCGCTCGCAGCGGCCGGGGGACCACGGCGCCGTCGCCAATCAGCGCGGCGCTGGCCGGCGACAGCGCCGCTGTGCACGGCCTGCTGCCAGCGCTCGCCTCAGTCCGCCTTCAGCCCGAGGTCCTTCACGATCCGGCCCCAGCGCACGACCTCGGAGCGCAGGTACTCCGCATACTCCTCGGGCGTATTGCTGAGGATCTCGAAGCCGTTCTTGAGCAACTGGTCGCGCGCAGCGGGCGCGGCGACTGCCTGCAGGATCTCGCTGTTGAGGCGGTTGACCACCGGTGCCGGCGTGTTCGGCCCGGAGAGAATGCCGAACCAGGTGAGCACTTCGAGCCCTGGCAGCCCGGACTCGTCCCAGGTGGGGAACTCCGGCGCCATCGCCGAGCGCTTGAGGCTGGTGACGGCGATCCCGCGCAGCTTGCCGCTGCGCACGTGCGGGAGCAGCGTGCCGATGCTCGCCTGAAACACCTGCACGTGCCCGCCCAGCAGATCGATGATCGCGGCACCGTCGCCCTTGTAGTTGACCGGAACCATGTCGGTCCTGGTCATCGCCTTGACGAGTTCCATCGACATGTGCGGCGACGAGCCGATGCCGCCGGTAGCGAAGTTGATCTGACCGGGACGCGCGCGCGCGAGCGCGATCAGGTCCTTGACCGACTTCACCGGCAGCGAGGGGTGAACCACCAGCAGCAGCGGGTTGTGCGCGACGCGCACGATCGGCGTGAAGTCGCGCAGCGGGTCGTAGGGCACCCGCGGATACATCGCTGGCGCAACGGCGTGCGTGGTCTGGCTGGCGAGGTAGAGCATGTAGCCGTCGCCTGGAGCCTTGGCCACCGCCTCGGCACCCACGATGCCCGAGGCGCCGGGGCGGTTCTCGACGATGACCTGCTGCCCGATCCGTTCCGACAGACCCGTCGCCACCAGGCGCGCGACGAAGTCGGAGGGGCCGCCGGTCACGAAACCCACGACCAGCCGCAGGGGCTTCACGGGAAACTGCTGGGCGACTGCCGGTGCCACCGACAGGGCGAACAGCGCAGGCAGCGGGCACAGCGTTCTCGTCAACCACGACATGGGGATTCCTCCTTGGTGCTGCGCCCGGTCAGGCGCCGGGTCTCGATGACGGGCACCACGCTCCTGCGCGGTGCGAAACGGCTCATTGCGCAGCGTCCGGCGGCAGCGTGAAGCGCAACGGCGCCGTGATCGGATGCAGCGAGGACAGCGTCGGCGCACGCTCGACGGCCTGCGCCAGCGCATCCACGGCCGCAGGCCCCAGCACGCGACTCGCGAGCCGCCGGAACTTGGCGACCCGCTCCTCGTCCGTGCAGGGATCGGCCGGCATGCCGTGAGGGTCGAGCCGCGCCCCCGACAGGCGCCGTCCGTCGGCCAGCTCGAGTTCCACACGCGCGCCGTAGTGACGCGGGTACGCGGCCTCCATCTGCGTGTCGGTGAACACCTCCACGCGCGCGGCGAGCGCGCGCCGGCCCGGCTCGTGGATGGCTGCGGGCGCGTATGACGCCGGATCGGCCGGGTCCCCGGTGACTGCGAGCGCAGCGCAGTACGGAATGCTGAACTGCGCGCCCATCGTGTCGCGCGGCGCCGGATTGCCGTTCTGCGCGCCGGCATAGGCGGACACGCCGACCCGCAGCCGCCGCACAGCCTGCGGTGCGAGCGGCACCGGACCGCGCAGCGCGACGAGCTGCTGGGTGGCTGCCTGGATCCACGCGCAGCACGGATGCAGCTTCACGTAGACGTGCTGGATGCTCCAGCGCTGGCCGAGGCCTTCGCCGAGCAGTTCCGGCCGCGCCTCATCGGGTGCGAACACGTGCAACAGCCCGAAGCGCCCTTCGATCGCGGTGTCGGGTGCGGTGAAACCACGTGCGGCGAGTTGCGCCATCCGCACGCCGGATTCCGCCGCGCGCCCGGCGTGCATGCGCTTCTCCATCCCGCCGTCATCGCTCGACGCGTAGGCCTTGGTGCCGGATGCGGTGGCACAGGCAAGGCCCGCGGCGGTGGCCAGGGTGGCGGCATCGGCGCCGCGCACCATCGCTGCCGCGACGGCAGCGCCGATCGGACCGGCCACCGCGGTCTTGTGCCAGCCGCGGCGCGAAGGTCCGGTGCCCATCGCGCGCCCGAGCCGGTCCAGTACCTCGTAGCCGGCAATGATTCCGAGCAGCAGACGTTCGCCGGTGGCGTCCACCGACTCCGCGGCAGCGAGCGCGGCCGAGACGACGATCGCGCCGGGGTGAACGATCGCCTCGTCCAGGTGGTCGTCGAGCTCGAAACCGTGCGCCGCCGTGCCGTTGCACAACGCAGCGAGCGGCGCCGGCGCCGGCTGCAACCGGCCGACCACGGTGGCACGACCGCTCGCAGACTCGGCGAACACCTCGTCAGCCATGATGCGCGCCCACGGTTCGGGCGCACCGAAGAGCATGCAGCCGAGCGTGTCCAGGAGGCACCCGCTGGCTGCGGCGAGCACCTCGGGCGGCGCCCCCTCGCGCTGCACCCGGTGCAGGAACTCGAACAGGGAACGTGAGTGTGTCATCGCGATCGCCGCGTCAGGCCGCGAGGATGAGATCCGCGGCCTTCTCCCCGGTCGCGATCGACGGCGCGTTGGTATTGGACGATGGTATGGTGGGGAACACCGAGGAGTCGACCACGCGCAGCGCAGCGATGCCGTGAACGCGCAGCTGCGGATCGACCACCGCGCGCTCGTCCACGCCCATCCTGCACGTGCCGACCATGTGCCAGCTCGTGTTCACACCGTCGCGGATGTAGTCGACGAGACCCGCGTCGTCGACGAGACCGGGGCCCGGACGCGTCTCGCGCACGATCAGCTTCGCCATCGCGGGGTCGGCCGCGACCGCGCGGGCGCGCTTCACGCCATCGAGGAACAGCTGCAGATCGGCCTCGTGCGACAGGTAACGCGGGTCCATCTTCGGCTGCTCGTGCGGATCGAGGGAGCGCACGTGCACCGATCCGGTGGAGTGCGGCTGCAGCGGCGTCACACCGATCGAGAACCCCGACCAGGGATCGAGGCCATAGCGCTTGGTGCGCGCGTAGCGGTCCTTGCCGGAGACCGGCATCAGGCGCAGCACCAGGTCGGGCTGCGTAACGGTGTCGTCGCTGCGCAGGTTGGTCTGCGCGGTGGAGGAGCAGATCGCAAGGAAGCCCTTGCCGGTGAACGCGAAGCGCGCGCCTTCACGCAGCTTGCGCCAGGGACTGCGCAGCACGTCGTTGACGGTGAGCGGCTTCGCGCACTCGTAGGTCACGCGTACGTTCGGGTGGTCGCGCAGATTCTCGCCCACGCCCGGCAGGTGCTGCACGACCGGCAGGCCCAGCGTGCGCAGCAGTTCGCCGTCGCCGATTCCCGAGAGCTCGAGAAGCTGCGGCGACTTGAGCGGCCCGGCGGACAGAATGACCTCGCGGCGCGCCTTGACGGCGATACGCCGTCCCGCGTGCTCGACCTCGACCCCCGTCGCGCGTCGTCCCTCGAGCAGCACGCGGGTCGCAACCGCTTCGGACAGCACGGAGAGATTCGAGCGCGCACGCGCCGGGCGCAGGTAGCCGCGGGCCGAACTCGAGCGCAGCCCGCGTCGCGTCGAGTACTGCAGCGGAAAAGTGCCTTCGTAGCGCCCGGCGTTGTAGTCG
>CANGUQ010000143.1 GCA_947456915.1 Betaproteobacteria bacterium | reverse complement strand
GCTGAAGATCGTCGACGCCAGCCCGGACGACACGCCCGAGGGCCGGCTGTCGAAATGGAAGTCGAAGCTGCTGGACCTGACCCTGCGCAACCGGCTGCTCAACTTCAAGCCGTCGAAGTCGACGCTGCGCATCGCCGCACCCGACCTCGCGGCGCTGGAAGATGCCCTGTCCGACGGCAGCGAGTTCCGCCTGCGCGCCGAGCCGGAGATCATGGACGGCAAGGACCCGCGCTCGGCCGAGGTCCATCGCAACCGCACCGGCCAGACGCCGTGGGACGAGATGGCGCGCACGGCGCTCGCCGACCGCGAACTGCTGGTGAAGCTCGCGCCGGAAGACCTGAACGCCACGCTCACCAACCTGTTCCGCAAGGCGCGCGAAGGGCTGGAGGAAGGCGGCGCGAACACGCTGTTCCTGGCCTTCGGCCTGCTCCGCTGGACCGACAACGAGCGCGCCGAGGCGTCGCACCTGGCGCCGATCCTGCTGGTGCCGGTGTCACTGCTGCGCCAGTCGGTGCGCTCCGGCTTCCGGCTGGTGCGCCATGACGACGACGCCATCGTCAATCCGACCCTGCTGCAGATGATGCGGCTGCGCGAGGAGATCCGCATCGGCGACCTCGGCAGCCTGGGGGTCGCGGCCGTCACCGATGCCGGCGCCGAAGCTGCGACCGAAGCCCTGCCCACCGACGACAAGGGCATCGATGTCGCGCGCCTGCTGCAGGCGTTCCGCCTGGCGGTGACCGAGCTGAAGCAGTGGGAGGTGCTGGACGAAGTGCACCTCGGCCTGTTCTCGTTCACGAAGTACCTGATGTGGAAGGACCTGCAGGACCGCACCGCGCAGCTCAAGGCCAACCGCGTGGTGCAGCACCTGATCGATCGTCCGGGCGAGGCGTTCGTGCGCGATGCGCCGCTGCCCGGCCTCGACCGCCTCGACGAGACCTATGCGCCGCAGGACATCCTGGCACCGCTGATCGCCGACTCGTCGCAGCTGAAGGCGATCTGCGCCATCGATGCCGGCCACGACCTGGTGCTCGAGGGCCCGCCCGGCACCGGCAAGAGCCAGACCATCACCAACCTGATCGCGCACCTGCTGGCCAGGGGCCGCACCGTGCTGTTCGTGTCCGAGAAGCTCGCCGCGCTCGAGGTGGTGCACCGGCGGCTGGAGCAGATCGGCCTCGGTCCGTTCTGCCTCGAGCTGCATTCGGCGAAGGCGAAGAAGGCCGAGATCGTGCGCGCGCTGGGGGCCACGCTGGACATCGCCGCGCAGAAGCCGTCCGGGGAATGGCAGCGCGAGTCCGATCGCCTCGGCACGCTGCGGCAGTCGTTGAACGGGCTGGTCGAGGCGCTGCATCGCGGCTATCCGAACGGGCTCACGGTATACGACGCGATCGGCAGCTGCATCGCCGCGGAAGCGCGCGACGATGCGGCGCCCGCCTCGCCGATGTCCTGGCCCGATGCGCAGGTGCATGACCGGGAAGCGCTCGACGCGCTGCGCGAGCTGGCGCGCCGGATGGCATCGCTGGCCGACCCGGTCGGACGCATCGATGGCCATCCGCTCGCCGCCATCGGCCACACCGAGTGGAGCCCGAGCTGGCAGGACGACCTGCTCGCCGCGGTGCGCACGCTCGAGGCGGCGATCGCCACGCTGCACCAGAAGGCGAAGGCCGTCGGTGAACAACTCAAGCTGCCCGGCAGCGGATGGTCGATGGACGGCTGGCGCACCCTCGACATGCTCGCGGACCTGCTGCTCGCCGCACCGCAGGTGCCTGTCGGCCTGGCCCGCGCGGCACACGATGCAGGCGCCCGCGCCCGCATCCAGGTGCTGGCGAAGCATGGCCAGGCGCGCAACGCACACTGGGACGCGCTCGGCCCCGGCTGGACGCCGCTGCTGGCGAAACTGAACGCGGTCGAACTGCAGGCCGAGTGGTCGCAGGCCAGCGCCACCTGGTGGCCGAAGTCGGTGCTGGACAAGCGGTCGATCCGCAAGCGGCTGGCTGCGTTCCGGGACGACGCCATCGCGCCTTCGGACGATCGCATCGCCGCGCTGTTCGTGCCGCTGGCCGCGGTGAACGAAGAAGACCAGATGCTGCGCTCGATGCAGGCCGATGCGCAGGCGCTGCTGCAGGAGAGCTTCGACGGCCTGGCCACCGACTGGTCGCGGGTCGCGAGCCATGAACAATGGGCGAAGCAGTTCGCCGAGGTCGTCACCCGGGTCGCCGGCGTCGACGCAACGCGGGCCGACGCGCTGCGCGCCACGCTGCAGCCGCTGGTCGCCGAGAACCGTGCCCTGCTGCGGCCGGACGGGCCGGTGGGCAAGGCGCTCGTCGAGCAGCGCGAGGCCTGGCACGGACTGAACCGCGCGCTGCAGGCGATCGAAGCGCTGGCCGACCTGTCGTTCGAAGACCGCGCGGACGGCGCCCTCGAACGCATCGGCAGCACGCTCGCCGGATGGACCACCGCCCAGCGCCGGCTTCAGCCCTGGTGCCTGTGGCGCAAGGTGCGCGAGGCGGCGGTCGGCCAGGGACTGCAGGGCATCGTCTCGTCGATCGAGGCCGGTACCGTGCCGCTCGCGGCGATCGCCGGCCACTTCGAATACAGCTACCGCCACTGGTGGGTGAAGAAGACCATCGACGGCGAACCGATCCTGCGCGGCTTCTCCAGCGCAGACCACACGCGCTCCATCCTCGAGTTCCGCGATTGCGATGCACGCTTCCAGAAGCTCACGCAGGAGTACATCGCCGCGAAGCTCGCCGCCGGCGTGCCATGGTCGGGCCTGTCGCTGCCGGGGGCCGACGCCGAGCTCGGCCGCCTGCGCCGCGAGATGCAGAAGCAGCGCCGGCACCTGCCGATCCGCCAGCTGGTGCAGGCCCTGCCGACGCTGCTGCCGCGGCTCAAGCCCTGCCTGCTGATGTCGCCGCTATCGGTCGCCCAGTACCTGGACGCCGGCTATGCGCCGTTCGACCTGGTCGTGTTCGACGAAGCCTCGCAGATCACCGTCTGGGACGCGGTCGGCGCGATCGCGCGCGGACGGCAGCTGGTGGTGGTCGGCGACCCGAAGCAGCTGCCGCCGACCAACTTCTTCAACAAGTCCACCGACAACGACGACACCACGACCGACGAGGAACAGGTCGAGGACCTCGAGAGCATCCTCGACGAATGCCTGGGCGCGGGGATGAACCGCAGCAGCCTGCAGTGGCACTACCGCAGCCGGCACGAGAGCCTGATCGCGTTCAGCAACGTCACCTATTACGAGTCGAGCCTGGTCACCTTCCCGTCACCGGTGACCAGCGACACCGCGGTGCGCTACGAGAAGGTCGACGGCGTGTACGACCGTGGTGGCTCGCGCACCAACCGCATCGAGGCCGAGGCGGTGGTCGATGCGATCGAGCGGCACTACCTCGACGCACAGGCGGACAACGGCGCCAGGCCGCGTTCGATCGGCGTGGTGACCTTCAACCAGCCGCAGCAGGCGCTGATCGAGACGCTGCTCGACCAGCGGCGCAGCAAGGGCGCCGAGCTCGACCGCGCGATCTCTGCCGCGAGCCACGAGCCCCTGTTCATCAAGAACCTCGAGAACGTCCAGGGCGACGAACGCGACGTGATCTGCTTCTCCACCACCTTCGGGCTGGACGCCGCAGGCCGCATGACGATGAATTTCGGCCCGCTCAACGGCGAGGGCGGCCATCGGCGGCTGAACGTCGCCATCACCCGCGCGCGCGAGGCGGTGCGCATATTCAGTTCGCTCGACCCTGGCCAGATCGATACCTCGAAGGTCCGGGCCGCCGGCGTGCGCGACCTGAAGCACTACCTCGACTTCGCGATCAAGGGTCCGCGCGCGCTGGTCGCGCAGTCGGTGCCGACCGGGCGCGAGCCGGAGAGCCCGTTCGAGCGGGAGGTGATGCAGGCCTTGCGCGAGCGCGGCTGGGACGTGCATGCGCAGGTCGGCTGCTCAGGCTACAGGATCGACCTGGCGGTGGTCGACCCGGCAGCGCCGGGCCGCTACCTGCTCGGCATCGAGTGCGACGGGCGGACCTACCACTCGGGGGCCACGGCGCGCGACCGCGACCGCTTGCGTCAGTTCGTGCTCGAGAACCTCGGGTGGAAGATCGCGCGGGTGTGGTCGACGGACTGGTGGCGGGATGGAGACGCGGAAGTGGACAAGCTTGTTTCGCGGCTGCAGGCGTCGACCGCGGGCCCTCAATGAGCGAGTGAGGCCTCGATCTCGGCGAAGGTGCGCGCGACTTCCAGCGGCGGGGTCTGCGCACCGGGCCGCGCGCCGAGTTGCCGTTCGATCTGCGTGGCCGAGAACACGCCACGCACCGCCTGCACGCCCCCGGGAAGCGTTTCCACCACCAGCGCATGCTGGCGCCCCGTGCTGCGCAGGCTGGCGAGGACATGGCCGACGCGTGCGTGCAGCACGTCCTCGATGCGAAACGCCTCCAACCGGATGCGCGGCGTCATGATGTCGCGCACCAGCAGGTCCGCCACCGGCATGCCGCCCTGCTGGGCAGCCTGCACCGGCCGCTCGCCGAGCATGTCGTTGAGCGTCACCAGTCCCTCGATATGGCCGGAGATGTCGACGCAGAACAGCATCCGCACGCCACGATTGCGCATCCGCTCCCGTGCATGGGCGACGGTGTCGCCGGCGCGTACCAGTACCGCACTGGCGTGGCGCAGGTCGGTCATCGAGTCCACGGCGGGGCTCTCCGGCGTGACACGTTCGGGCAACGCGTGCAGCGGCTGCAGGATGCTGGTGCCGGTGGCAAGCGTGACCACCGGCAGGGGGATGAACTCTTCGAACATGGCGGTTTCCTCTACGGAGAAAGACGCCGTGGCGCCGGCGCCGCGACCACCCGGTCCGGGTCGGCGTCCGTGCACGACATCGCCGCCATCTTGCGCCTGCAAGGCTTACGGCCACCTTTCCGCGCGCACGTCAGGCCAGGCCTCGTCGGGCCGCTTCCGCCGGGCGCTCAGTCCGCTCCCGGAACCTCCAGCCGATACCCGAGCCCGCGCACCGTCTGGATCAGCGCGACCGGCCGACCCTGGTCGATCTTGCTGCGCAGGCGACGGATGTAGACGTCCACCACGTTGGTCAACGGATCTTCGCTCTGCCCCCAGACACCGGCGAGGATCCGCTCCCGGCTGAACAGCCGACCGGGCGCGCTCATCAGCAGCTCGAGCAGCGCGAGTTCGCGCGCCGTCAGGTTCAGCACCTCGCCGGCTCGCGTGGCGCGCATCCGTTCGCGGTCGAGCGCGAGGTCGCCCACCTGCAGCAGGGTCGGGCGATCCGGCTGGAGACCGTGCGCGCGGCGCCCGAGCGCTTCGAGCCGGGCGAGCAGTTCCTCGAACTCGAAGGGCTTGCCCAGGTAGTCGTCGGCGCCGGCGCGAAGGCCGGCCACGCGTTCATCGAGCGCGCCCAGCGCGGTGAGCATCAGGATCGGGAACGGCACGCCGCGCGCGCGCAGCGTGCGGCAGACCTCGATGCCGTTCATGCCGGGCAGCATCAGGTCGAGCACGACGACGGTGGGCGGATTCCCCGAAGACACGTCGCGGGCGGCCTCGGTGACGAGCGTCAGCCCGTCGGGCCCGCTCGCGGCGCGCTGCACGTGGTGTCCTTCGGCGCGCAGGCCCCGCTGGAGGAAGTCCGCGATGCGTGCGTCGTCCTCGACGAGCAGGATGTTCAAGCCGCCTGGCCCCCGCCCTGGATCAGCGGCAGCCGCAACACGGCACGGGTGCCCGGGCGCGGGTCATTGCTGGCCGGGCTCTGCAGCTCAACGCTGCCTTCATGCGCCGCCGCCAGCGTGCGCGCGATCGGCAGGCCGAGCCCGCTTCCGGCGGCGCGGTGCAGTCGCGCGGCCGAACCCCGGAAGTGGCGGTCGAACACCTGGGGAAGCTCGTCCTTCGGAATGCCGATGCCCTGGTCCGTCACCGCCACCTCCACCATTCCCGGCTGGTCTGCGGACAACGCCCAGTCGACGTACACCCGCCCGCCACGATGGGAATAGCGCACCGCGTTGTCGAGCAAAAGGAGAAACAGCTGGGCCAGCCGCTGCGCGTCTCCCTTCACGACAAGGATACCGCGCTCGATCGGCGCGCACTTGATCGTGATGTAGTTCCCGCCCGCCAGCGCCGAAGCCTGGTACAGCGCCTCGCGCAGCGGATCTGCGAGGTCGACCGGTTCGCGCGCCAGGCTCAGGCTCTCCATGTCGCTGCGTGCCATCGCGAGCAGGTCGTCGATGACCGACCCGAGCTGGCGCGAAGTATCGACGATGCGCTGCAAGGCCTCGCGGTACTCCGACGCCGGCCGATCGGGGCCGCGCAGCGTGACCTCGGCCTCGCCGCGGATGGCCGTCGTCGGCGTGCGCAGTTCATGGCTGATGTCGGCGAGCAGCTGGCGCCGGCGGACGTCGGTCCGCTGCAATGCGACGTTCGCATCCTGCAGCGCGCCCGTGCGCTCGCGCACCTGCTCCTCGAGCTGGTGGCGCTGCCTGCTTTCACGCTGCCCGTGCTTCTCCAGGGCCTCTGCCATCGCGTTCATGCTGCGCGCTACGTCAGAGAACTCGTCGTGTCCGTCGAGCGGGACGCGATGCTCGAGGTGTCCCTGGCGAAGGCGCTGGGCGCCGGCGACGAGGGCGTCGATCGGGCGGCGCAGCGCGCGCGCGAAGTAGAGGGTGGCACCCAGGGCCAACAGCGCAAGCACGAGCGCCATGCCGATCCAGAGCGTGCCGATGCGGGCGAGCGTCACGTCCGCGGCGGTGCGCTCGCGCTGCATCGCGGCGGCCTCGCGCGCGATGCTGCGCGAGATCAGTTCGCGCAGGTCCTGACCCTCGGCACGGTCGAACAGCTCGCTGAGCGCATCCCAGCCCTGCCGCACCGGCGCATCCGGCGGCAGGGTGCTCAGCTGCCCGACGGCCGAGCCGAGCGTCTCGACGCTCTGGCCCAGCACGCGAAGCGCATCGATGCGCGCGGGATGTTCCGACGCGTCGGCCGAACCGAGCCCGGCCGCCTCGGCTGCGTTCGCCAGCGCAACCAGGTCGGCCAGTGTCTTCTGCATCTTCCGCAGCAGGGCAGTGCGCTCGTCAGGATCTCCGCCGGCACCGATCTTGTGCTGCGTGACCCAGGATCGCAGGCGCTGCTTGGTGGCCAGCAGCTGCACGAAGCCCTGGTGGATGTCGCTGGCGATGCGTCCGCGCACCACCTGGCGTTCGGCCTCATGCAGCGCGAACACCGCCGCCACGCCCTGCAGGACGACGGTGGCGGCGAGAAGGATCAGGACGAGGCTGAGTCGACGTCGGAACATGGGGGGATTGTCGCGCCCCGGCGGGCTGACATGGGGCCTGTCATTTTCGCTTCATGTGGCGGTCAGCGGTTGCTCATCGCGGGTTCAAGTGCCGTTCAGCGCCGCGGGCTTCAAATGCGGACATCCAACCACGAACCCTGGAGCAAGAAACGATGAAGACCGCATCCCTGACCACCGCCACCCTCGCCCTGGCCGGCCTTTGCAGTGCTGCTTCGGCAACCGTGGTGAACCGGGGCATCACCGAAGCCGAGGTGATCGCTGCGCAGGCGGGCTGGTGCAAGGCACTTGTCAGCATCAGCCAGACCGGCGAGAAGAGCGGCCAGCCCGCAGCCAAGGCGCTGGCCGAGAAGGTGATCGACAGCGCCTACGGCTACCAGATGGGTACCGTGCTGTTCAAGCCGACGCTGACCACCGCGCCGCAGACCTTCCGCACCACGCGCGCCGGCGCGCTGGCCTACTTCGTCGGCGGCGACAGCAACTTCCCGAAGGACACCGGCTTCGCGCTCAAGGGCTGGACGAAGTGCGAGTCGAAGAACGCGGCGATGTTCATCGCCGGCGACTCGGCCACCACCATGGGCAACGTGATGATCACCGACAAGGGCGGCAACGTCACCACCGTCGACAAGACCTGGAAGTTCGTCAAGGACGATGCGGGCCGTCTGCGCATCGTGGTGCATCACTCGTCGCTGCCGTACCAGGCGAAGTGACGCCGGGCATGGCCTGAAGCGCGCGATCCACGTCGGATCCGGACGGGGCGAAGGATCGGGGGGATCCTTCCGCTGCAGTGGCGGCAGGCATTGACAGCACCCGTCCCGCTTCACAGAATGGCTCCTCCCGCAGGAGGAGAACAACATGACCATAAAAACAACGGTCACCGGCGTCATGCTCGCAACGTGCGTGACCGCCGCCGGTGCACAGTCGTTCCCGAACCAGCCGGTGCGCATCCTCGTCGGCTTCGGTGCCGGCGGCAGCACCGACATCGTCGCACGCACGCTGGCACAGAGCCTGACCACCGACTGGAAGCAGAACGTGCTGGTCGAGAACCGGCCCGGCGCGAGCGGCATGATCGCCGCGGAAATGGTCGCCAAGGCGGCACCCGACGGCCACACGCTGATGGTCACGCCGCAGACCAGCCTCGCGGTCGCGCCGGCGCTGTTCGGCAAGGCGCCCTACGACACGATGCGCGACTTCACGCCGATCACGCAGATCGGCTACACGCCGCTGCTGATGGTGGTGCATCCCTCGT
>CANGUQ010000142.1 GCA_947456915.1 Betaproteobacteria bacterium | reverse complement strand
CGCACCACTCGCTCCACGACCCGGGATACAGGCGCGACCCGGTCAGCCCGGCCACCTCCATCGCGAGCAGGTTGTGGCAGGCAGTCACACCGGAGCCGCACTGGTGCACCACCTGTGCCGCGGTGCGTCCGCCGATCACTGCGGTGAACTCCTCGCGCAGCGTACCCGCCGGCTTGAACAGCCCGGCTCCGTCCAGGTTCAGCTGGAAGAAGCGATTGACCGCTCCCGGGATGTGTCCGCCCACCGGATCCATGGTCTCGTTGCGGCCGGCAAACCGCTCCGGCGTGCGTGCATCGACGACGAGCATGTCCGGCGCACGCAGGCTGGCGAGTACCGTCGCCGCGTCGACGCGAAGCGCGTCGCGGCGGTGCGGCGTGAACGTCGTGGGCTCCACCTGCGGTGCGGCCTGGGTGAGCGCCCGGCCTTCCAGCTTCCACTGCGGGTAGCCGCCGTCGAGCACCGCGACGCGATCGTGGCCCAGCCAGCGCAGCATCCACCACAGGCGAGCCGCGTAGTAGCCGCCACTCGCGTCGTAGGCCACGACCTGCCTGTGCGCGTCCACGCCCTGCGCGCCGAGCCACTGCGCGAATGCGGCCACGTCGGGCAGCGGGTGACGGCCGGTACGACCGGTCTTCGGGCCGGACAGGTCCTCGTCCAGATGCGCGAAGCGCGCGCCGGGCAGGTGGTCGACATTCCATGCGCGTCGCCCCGCCTCGACGTCCATCAGGTCGTGGCGGCAGTCGAATACCACCCACAGCGGGTCGGCGATGCCGGCGGCAAGGTCTTCGGTGCTGATCAGTGTCGTGTAGTGCATCGTGGTCCTCGCGGGTTCAGTCCGGTCCGAGTGTAGAACGCGCAGGCGCCGGGCGCCGGGCAAGTACCGTCATCACGCCGGCGGCGACGATCAGCGCCATGCCCAGCCAGCCCGACAGCGGCTGGCCGATCTGCCACAGCAGCACGTCGAACAGGCCCGCGAACAGCACGCCGCTGTAGGAGAGCGTACCGGCGACCAGCGTCGGACCGCGGGAGTAGGCGAGCGTCATCGACAGCTGCGCGCCCAGTGCGAACACGCCGATGCCCAGCAGCACCGGCAGGTCTGCCGTGCGCACCGCGCTCGCACCCGTGAACGGCAGCGCGGCGGCGCCGATCAGCAGCCCGAGCAGCGCGAAGTAGAACACCGTGCGCCACTCCGGCTCGCCGATCGCACCCAGCCGACGGATGCCCAGGTAGGCAAGCGCTGCCAGCGCCCCGCCGGCGAGTCCGGCCAGCCCGGGCAGCAGCGGGTCCTCGCCCACGCCAGGGCGCAGCAGGGCGAGCACGCCGACGAAGCCGACCACGATCGCGAGCAGGGTCAGCCGCGCGATGCGTTCGCGCAGGAACAGACCGGTGATCAGTGCGAGGAACAGCGGCGAGGTGTAGTTGAGCGTGACCGCGGTGGCCAGGGATGCGTGAGCAAGGCAGTAGAAGAAGAGCAGTACCGAGGCGACGCCGGCAGCGCTGCGCTCGAAGTGCGCGCGCCACTGGCCGGTGGCGAGGCGCTGCCCGCGCGCCAGCGCGAACAGGGCGATCGCCACCACGATGAACAGGCTGCGATAGAGCATCAGCTCGAACGCGTTGAACTGCTCCGCGGCGAGCTTGGCGAACACGCCACTCGCGGTGAAGCACAGCCCGGAGACGAGCATCCACAGCGCGGCCATCCCCGGTCGCGCCGCGTGCGCCCCGCCCTCGCGCGTCGCCATCAGGCGCCGCACCGGACGGCCCTGCCGGTCAGCGGCACTGCGCGCCGTTCAACCGCCGCTGCACGAACTCGTGGAAGTGCTGCATGCCGTCCTCGTACGGCGAGTGATACGGCCCGACCTCGTTGCGGCCCTGCCGCCACAGTGCGCGCCGCCCCGCGTGCATGCGCTCGCAGATCTCGCGATCCTCGGCGGCGGTTTCCAGATATGCGGCGCGCTCGGCCTCGACGAACTCGCGCTCGAACAGCGCGATCTCCTCGGGGTAGTAGAACTCGACCACGTTCGCGCAGCGCTCCGGCCCCTCGGGCAGGATCGAGCTGATCACCAGCACGTGCGGGTACCACTCGATCATCACGTTGGGGTAGTAGGTCAGCCACACCGCGCCGTACCTCGGTGGCGCACCGCCGCCCACGCGCAGCACCTGCTCGTGCCAGCGCGAGTACACCGGCGTGCCTGGCGCGGCGAGACGGTTGTTGACGCCGACGATCTGCACCGAGTACCACTCGCCGAACTCCCAGCGCAGGTCGTCGCAGTCGACGAAGCGGCCCAGCCCGGGATGGAACGGCGCGACGTGGTAGTCCTCGAGATAGACCTCGATGAACGTCTTCCAGTTCACGTCGTAGTGATCGATCATCTGGTGATCGAAACGGTAGCCCGCGAAGTTCAGGTCGTCGATCATCGACAGCCCGGCCAGATCGCGCGCGACGTCGCGGCCCGCCTCGAACAGCAGGCCGTTCCAGCGCGTGAGCGCCGTGCGCTGCAGATTCAGGCAGGGCGTCTCCGGGAACTTCGGCGCGCCGAGCAGCCGCCCCGACAGATCGTAGGTCCAGCGGTGCAGCGGGCAGACGATGTTGGCCACGTTGCCCGCACCGTCGAGCATCTTCGCCTGGCGGTGGCGGCACACGTTGGACAGCAGTTCCACCTGGTCGCCGTTGCGTACCAGCACCTTCGCGCCGTGCGTGCTGTCGAGCACGCGGTAGTCGCCGGCCTCGGGCACCATCAACTCGTGACCGACGTAGCGCGGACCGGCATCGAAGATCAGGCGATCCTCCATCTCCCAGACCTTCGGGTCGATGTACCAGTCCACCGGCAGCTGGGTCGCTGCCGGCCGGAGCCTCTGGATGCCTGCAATGTCGGTCACGAAACCCTCCTGAATCGGGTGCGCATCGTTGGCGGGATCCCGGAGGCCCAGTGTGTTCTCGATACCCCCATCACGGGTGGCAGCGCGCCGCCGGGGTCGGCGCGCCGGAAAAAGCCCGTGATTGTCCCTCGATTCGGCGCCCCGGGCAACGCGGGGCGCAGGCGACCGAGCGCGGCGCAGGAACGCCGCCGCGCGCCGGGCGAGCGGCGGGCGACACCGCGCAACGCCGTACGGGCGGCGATGCAGGGCATCGTGGGTGGTGCGGCAAGTCATTGAACGCAAGCGGGATTCGCAGCGGTTGACCGCACGCTGCGCCGCGCGCTAGCCTCGCGCACCGTGTTCGATCAAGAGCCGCGCACCATGCCCAGAAGCCCCGCCCGCGACACCGCCGTCGCGTCCAGTTTCGAGACCGCGCTCGCCGAGCTCGAACGTATCGTCGCCGGCATGGAAGGCGGGCAGCTGTCGCTGGAGGAGTCGCTGGCGAACTACAAGCGCGGAGCCGAACTGCTCGGCTACTGTCAGGGGCAGCTGCAGGCGGTCCAGGAGCAGGTGAAGGTCCTGGAAGAGGGCGCGCTCAAGCCGTTCGTGCTGGAGCCGCCCGGCGGGCGCAGCCGGGGCCGTGCGAGCGGCGCCGATTCCGAGGACGAGATCGACGAGTGCTGATTGCGGCCCGGGCGGTTTGCCGCCCGCTGCGGCCTCAGGTATCTTCCTTGTGTCGTATGTCAGCTTGCGTCGATCGCGGTCCGCGCCCGAGGCGCCCGCGTCATCCCGACTGCTGTCGGCCGTCCTGTGCTGCCGCGTGCCGCGGCTCCCCTTCGCATTTCGCCGCTCATTCCAATCCAGACCCCCTCTCCCGGGCCGCAGGTGAACCCGCCGACTCCGGCTGAAGCCCCGAGCTTCGATGCGTGGATGCGCACGCACCAGGCGCTCGCGGAACGTACGCTCGAACGCGTGTTGCCGGCGGCCGAACTCGCCCCGGCGCGCCTGCACCAGGCGATGCGCTACGCGGTGATCGGCGGCGGCAAGCGGGTGCGGCCGCTGCTCGCGTTCGCGGCGGGCGCGCTCGTTGGCGCACCGCTCGAGCGGGTGGCGATGGCCGGTGCCGCGGTCGAGCTGATCCACGCCTATTCGCTGGTGCACGACGACATGCCGTGCATGGACGACGACACGCTGCGCCGCGGCAAGCCGACCGTTCATGTCGAGTACGACGAGGCGACGGCGCTGCTGGTCGGCGACGCCCTGCAGAGCCTCGCCTTCCACGTGCTGGCCGAACAGCCCCTCGCGGACGACCCGGCGGTGCAGGTCGAGATGCTGCGCCTGCTCGCGCACGCCGCCGGCTCGCGCGGGATGGCTGGCGGACAGGCCATCGATCTGGCGGCGGTCGGACGCACGCTCGATCTGGGAGAGCTCGAGTTCATGCACATCCACAAGACCGGTGCGCTGATCCGATGTGCGACACTTCTGGGCGCGCTGTGCGGGCGCGCGCTGACCGAGGCCGAACGCAGCGGGCTCGACCGGTTCGCCCGGTCGATCGGGCTGGCATTCCAGGTCGTCGACGATCTGCTCGACGCCGAAGCCAGCACCGCGACGCTGGGCAAGACGGCAGGCAAGGATGCGCAGGCGAACAAGCCGACGTACGTGACCGTGCTGGGAGCGCGGGCGGCGAAGGAGTGGGCGCGCGAGTTGCGCGCGCAGGCCGATGCAGCGCTCGTACCGCTCGGACCCGCTGCGGTCCGTCTCGGCCAGCTGGCCGATTTCATCGTGAAGAGAGAATTTTGAACAAGCCGCACGAAGTATTCGAACTGCTGGCCGGCATCGACGCGCCGGAGCAGCTGCGCGCGCTCGACCGTCGCCAGTTGCCGCAGCTGTGCAGCGAACTGCGCGAGTTCCTGCTGCAATCGGTGGCGCGTACCGGGGGTCACCTCTCGTCGAACCTCGGCACCGTCGAGCTCACCGTCGCGCTGCACTACGTGTTCAACACGCCGGACGACCGTCTGGTCTGGGACGTCGGTCATCAGACCTACGCGCACAAGATCCTCACCGGTCGCCGCGACGGCATGGACCGGCTGCGCATGCGCGGCGGGGTCGCCGGCTTTCCCCGGCGCGACGAGAGCGTGTACGACACCTTCGGCGTGGCGCACTCCTCGACCTCGATCAGCGCAGCGCTGGGCATGGCGGTGGCCGCCCGGCGCCGCGGCGAGGACCGGCGCGTGGTGGCGATCATCGGCGATGGTTCGATGTCCGCCGGTCTCGCGTTCGAGGCGCTGAACAATGCCGAGGCGGCTGAAGTCGATCTGCTGGTGATCCTGAACGACAACGACATGTCGATCTCGCCACCGGTGGGCGCGCTGCACAACTATCTTGCGCGGCTGATGTCCGGGCGCTTCTACACGGCAGCACGACGCGCCGGCGAGAAGGTGCTGTCCGCCGCGCCCGGCATGCTCGAACTGGCCAAGCGCGCGGAAGAGCACGTCAAGGGCATGCTGCTGCCGGGAACCCTGTTCGAGGAGTTCGGCTTCAACTACCTGGGTCCGGTCGACGGACACGACGTCGATCTGCTCACCACCACGCTCTCCAACCTGCGCAGCCTGCGCGGGCTGCAGTTCCTGCACGTGGTCACGCGCAAGGGCAAGGGGTATGCGCCCGCCGAGACCGATCCGATCCAGTATCACGGCGTGTCCCGGTTCGACCCGGCGGCGGGCATCGTCACCAAGGCACCGGCACCGGCGGCCAGGCCGGCCTCACCGGCTTACACGCAGGTGTTCGGCGACTGGCTGTGCGACATGGCGGCGGCGGACGCGCGCGTGATCGGCATCACGCCGGCGATGCGCGAAGGCTCGGGCATGGTGCGCTATTCGCGCGAGTATCCCGATCGCTACTTCGATGTGGGGATCGCGGAGCAGCACGCCGTCACCTTCGGTGCGGGACTCGCCTGCGACGGCATGAAGCCGGTCGTGGCGATCTATTCGACGTTCCTGCAGCGCGGCTACGATCAGCTGATCCACGACGTGGCGATCCAGAATCTGCCGGTGATGTTCGCCATCGATCGTGGCGGACTGGTCGGTGCCGACGGACCGACCCACCACGGCTCGTTCGACCTGTCGTATCTGCGCTGCATTCCCAATCTGACGGTGATGACACCCTCGGACGAGAACGAGTGCCGGCAGATGCTGTACACGGCGTTCACCCTCGATACGCCCACGGCCGTGCGCTACCCGCGCGGCACCGGGCCGGGAGTTGCGGTGGAGAAGACGATGACCGCGCTGCCCGTGGGCAAGGGCGAGGTACGTCGTCGCGGCAAGGGGGTGGCACTGATCGCCTTCGGTTCGATGGTGGCACCCTGCCTCAAGGCGGCGGAGGAACTCGACGCGACCGTGGCCAACATGCGTTTCGTCAAGCCGATCGATCTCGCGCTGCTGCAGGAACTCGCTGCGAGCCACGAGTTGCTGGTGACCGTGGAAGAGAACGTGGTGATGGGCGGTGCCGGCAGTGCAGCGCTGGAAGCGCTCGCCGGGACCGGCTGGAACGGGCGTGCCCTGCAGCTCGGTCTGCCTGACCAGTTCGTCGAGCACGGCGATCCGGCCGGTCTGCTCGAGGAGTGCGGGTTGGACAGCAAGGGCATCGTGCGCGCAGTGCGTGGACGGGCTTAGCCTTCGCGCTCTCCGGCGGTGCGCACCCGCGGCAGTGGGCGGGCGCGAGTGCCGTGATGCGCCGATCGCCGCGCGACGGCCGGGTGGCCGTCGCAGGGTTTCGATCTTCGCCACGATGCGCCGGCGCAGCACGCCTGCGGCATGTGTTCCCGCCAGGGGGGAAGGGCCAAGCAATGAACGATGATCCGTCGGAGATGGCGGCAACACCGCGCGAGGAGGACTACGCGGTCGAGGGCGGCTACGAGAAGATCGACCGCTACGATTCGGCGACCAACCACGGGCTGGCGACGCGCTTCGGCGAGATCCTGGGGCTGCTCGGCGAGGACCCGGGGCGGGAGGGACTGCTGAAGACTCCCGAGCGCGCCGGCAAGGCGCTGCAGTTCCTCACCCACGGCTACGGCCTCGATGCAGCGAAGATCCTGCGCTCGGCGATGTTCAAGGAAGACTATCGCGAGATGCTGATCGTGAAGGACATCGAGGTGTACTCGCTGTGCGAGCACCACATGCTCCCGTTCTTCGGCAAGGCCCACATCGCCTACATTCCGAACGGCTACATCGTCGGGCTGTCCAAGCTGCCGCGGGTGGTGGACGTGTTCGCGCGGCGGTTGCAGGTGCAGGAACGGCTGACGATGCAGATCCGCGACTCGATCCAGGCGACCCTCAACCCGGCCGGCGTGGCGGTGGTGATCGAGGCGACCCACATGTGCATGGTCATGCGCGGTGTGCAGAAGCAGAATTCAACGACCACCAGCTCGGCTTTCACCGGCGCGTTCGAGCACGACACCACGCGCGCGGAGTTCCTGCGGCTGGTGACTGCGCGCTGAGCGCGGGCAGGCTACCGGGATGAGCGCGGCGAACGACGCAGGCGCGGCTGCCACTGTCGGGCAGCACATCGTCAACCGCATCCTGCCCGACGTTCGCGCGGGCAGGATGGTGATCATCGTGGACGACGAGGACCGCGAGAACGAGGGCGACCTGTACGTGGCCGCCGATCGCGCCACGCCCGAGGCGATCAACTTCATGGCGCGCGAGGCGCGCGGACTGGTCTCGCTGGCGCTGACCGAGCAGCGTCTGCGCGAACTCGACCTCGCGCTGATCACTGCCGACGAGGCCAACACCACCAAGTTCCGCACCGCATTCGCCACTCCGATCGACGCACGCGAGGGCGTGGGCTCGGGAATGTCGGCGTTCGACCGGGCGCACACGATCAGGGTGGTGCTCGACCCGGCCACCCGACCCGAGGACCTGATCCGGCCGGGACGACTGCAGACGCTGCGCGCCCAGCCGGGTGGTGTGCTCGCGCGCGCCGGTCATACCGAGGCGGCGGTCGAGCTCGCGCAGCTCGCCGGGCTGGCACCGGCGGGCGTGATCTGCGAAATGATGAACGACGACGGCACGATGGCACGCATGCCGCAGATCGAGGCGTTCGCCGCTCGCCACGGCATCGCCGTGCTGCGCATCAGCGATCTGGTCGCCTGGCGGCGGGCGCAGCGCTCGATCCGGCGCAAGTCGCAGACAGTGCTGCCCACGCGGCACTTCGGCGAGTTCGAGCTGATGGTGTACACCGACGCGCTGGAGACCAGTCTCTACCTCGTGCTGAAGAAGGGCGAGGTCGCCACCGACGAGCCCGTGCTGGTACGGCTGCACTCGCAGTGCCTGACCGGCGACGTCTTCGGCTCGACGCGCTGCGACTGCGGCGAGCAGCTCGAACTGGCCATGCAGGAGATCGAGCGCGAAGGGCGCGGCGTCATCGTCTACATGTTCGACGAGGGGCGGGGTATCGGACTGGCGAACAAGATCCGCGCCTATGCGCTGCAGGATCAGGGCTACGACACCGTCGAGGCGAATCACAAGCTCGGCTTCGCCGCGGATCTGCGCGACTACACGGTGGGTGCGCGCATCCTGTTCGATCTGGGCGTGCGCCGATTGCGGCTGATGACCAACAACCCGGACAAGGTACGCAGCGCCGAGGAGCAGGGGCTGATCGTCGCCGAGCGGCGGCAGCTCGAAGTGCCGCCGCGCCCTGCCAATCGCCGCTACATGCAGACCAAGCAGACCAAGTTCGGCCATCTGCTCTCGATGGTGGGCGAAACCGCCGATCCGTCCTGAAGCGGTGCAGGACCCGGTCGCGCCGAGCAGCGCCTCGTCGCCGTCGCCGCAGCGCGACAGCGCAGCCGCGGCGGTCGTGGGCGGCGCGCGGCGGCGT
>CANGUQ010000141.1 GCA_947456915.1 Betaproteobacteria bacterium | reverse complement strand
GTGCCGGCCCGGCGTTGCGACAACACGCTCGACGCGGCGGCCGCGCAGGCGGCGCCGGTCGTCGCGCGCGCCGTTGCGGCGAGCGGCATCGAGCGGGTGGCTCCGGTGCGCATCTACGACGCCGACGCGCTGGCGCGCCGCGCTCCCGCGCTGCAGAAGACACGCGACGCCGAACCGGTGCAGGTCGGGCTGTGTACCTCGGTGTGGTCGGGCAACGGCTTCGTGGCCGGCGACCGCGTGCGCCTGCGGCAGGGCGAGCGCGTGCTCGAACTGCCGGCGCGGCTGGATGCCTCGCTCGCCGAGGGCTGCCTGTGTCTGCCGGCCGCCACGGTGGCGAGCGTGGCGTCGGGCTCGGCGATCGAGGGCTGGTCGGTGGAGCGCGTGCCCGCCGCTGCCCGCGAGACGGCAGCGCTCGCGAGCGAGACGGTGGGCTGACCGATGAGCTTCTTCGAGAACCTGCTCGGACCGGCGTGGCCGGTGATCTGGACGCTGGTGAAGATCCTGGTGATCGTGATCCCGATCACGCTGTGCGTGGCCTTCCTCACGCTCGCCGAGCGCAAGGTCATCGGCTACATGCAGCTTCGCGTCGGCCCCAACCGGGTCATGGCGTTCGGACTGGGCTGGACTGCCGGCCTCGCGCAGCCCTTCGCCGACGTGTTCAAGCTGATCTTCAAGGAGATCATCGTCCCGAGCGGTTCGAACCGCTTCCTGTTCCTGATCGCGCCGACGCTGTCGATCATGCCCGCGCTCGCCGCCTGGGCGGTGCTGCCGTTCGGGCCGCAACTCGTGCTCGCGAACATCGACGCGAGCCTGCTGTACGTGCTCGCGCTCACCTCGATGGGCGTGTACGGGGTGATCGTCGCCGGCTGGGCGTCGAATTCGAAGTACGCGTTTCTCGGCGCGATGCGGGCCTCGGCGCAGATCGTCTCCTACGAGATCGCGATGGGCTTCGCGCTGGTGGGCGTGCTGATGGTCTCGGCGAGCCTGAACCTGGGCGACATCGTGGCTGCGCAGGAGGGTGGCGGCTTCTGGCACTGGAACCTGATTCCGCTGCTGCCGCTGTTCGTCGTGTACTTCATCGCCGGCGTCGCCGAGACGAACCGCGCGCCCTTCGACGTGGCCGAGGGCGAGTCGGAGATCGTCGCCGGGTTCCACGTCGAGTACTCCGGCACGGCGTTCGCGGTGTTCTTCCTCGCCGAGTACGCGAACATGATCCTCATCTCGGCGCTCGCCTCGCTGATGTTTCTCGGCGGATGGCTGCCGCCGGTCTACGTCGAGTCGCTCGCCGCGGTACCGGTGCTGGGGCTGCTGTTCGGCCCCGGCGTGCACTGGCTGTTCCTGAAGATCTCCTTCCTGCTGTTCTGCTTCCTCTGGCTGCGTGCGACGTTCCCGCGCTACCGCTACGACCAGATCATGCGGCTGGGCTGGAAGGTGTTCATCCCGCTCACGCTCGTCTGGATCATGGTGGTGGGCGTCGCGCTGCAGGATCCGATTCGCAACTGGCCGCCCTTCTCCTGGTGGTTCTGAGGCCCGCGGACAAAGAAGATGATCAACCGAATCCAGGATTTTTTCCGATCGTTCCTGCTGCTCGAACTGCTGCGGGGCATGGCGCTTACCGGGCGCAACTTCTTCGCCCGCAAGATCACGGTGATGTACCCCGAGGAGAAGACTCCGCAGAGCCCGCGCTTTCGCGGCCTGCACGCGCTGCGCCGCTACCCCAACGGCGAGGAGCGCTGCATCGCGTGCAAGCTGTGCGAGGCGGTCTGCCCGGCGATGGCGATCACCATCGAGTCGGACGTGCGTGACGATGGCACGCGTCGGACCACCCGCTACGACATCGATCTGACCAAGTGCATCTTCTGCGGCCTGTGCGAGGAGTCCTGCCCGGTCGATTCGATCGTCGAGACCCGGATCTTCGAGTACCACGGGGAGAAACGTGGCGACCTCGTCTACACCAAGGAGATGCTGCTCGCCATCGGCGACCGCTACGAAGACCAGATCGCCCGCGACAGGATGGCCGATGCGAACTTCCGCTGACCTGCGCGCCCGCGCGTCCACCGTCGACCCCCTCGCGGAAACTGCACGATGAGCTTTGCCGAGATCGTCTTCTTCGCGCTGGCGGCAATCCTGCTGCTCTCGGCGCTGCGCGTGGTCACCGCGCGCAATCCGGTGCACGCGGCGCTGTTTCTCGTGCTCTCGTTCGTCTCGGCGGCGGGCCTCTGGCTGCTGCTGCACGCCGAATTTCTCGCGATCACGCTGATTCTCGTCTACGTCGGCGCGGTGATGGTGCTGTTCCTGTTCGTGATCATGATGCTCGACATCAACGTCGATCGTCTGCGCGAGGGCTTCTGGAACGTCCTGCCGATCGCGCTGCCGGTGGCGGTGCTGCTGCTGGCCATCATGGCCGTGACCCTCGCCGGGCCGTACTTCGGGCTGTCGGCGAGGCCTGCTCCGCCGCCGGTCGGCGAGGCCTACAGCAACACGCGCCAGATCGGCATGGTCCTGTACACGGAGTATCTGTATCCGTTCGAACTCGCTGCGGTGATCCTGCTGGTGGCCATCGTCGCGGCGATCGCGCTCACGCTGCGTGCGCGCAAGAACACGAGGTACGTCGATGCGTCGATGCAGGTCAACGTGCGGCGCGCCGATCGCGTGCGGCTCGTCGACATGCCGGCGGAGAAGAAGCCGGCGGTGCCCGAAGAAGAAGCGCGACCACCGCAGCCCTGAGCACGACCGGGACGGTGCACGCCTCGGGTGCGCGCCGTCCGGTCGGCAGCAGAGAAAAGTAAAAGAGGGAGTCTCCCCGTTGGTGCCGTTGTCCTACTACCTGATTCTGGGCGCGATCCTGTTCGCGATCAGCGTGCTCGGCATCTTCCTGAACCGGAAGAACGTGATCATCCTGCTGATGGCGATCGAGCTGAACCTGCTCGCGGTCAACCTGAACTTCATTGCATTCAGCCATTTCCTGCAGGACATCGCAGGGCAGGTGTTCGTCTTCTTCATCCTGACCGTCGCCGCCGCGGAGTCGGCGATCGGGCTCGCCATCCTGGTCGCGCTGTTCCGCAATCTGCGCACCATCCACGTCGATGACCTCGGCACGCTGAAGGGGTAGACGATGACGGGCGCGCACGGCGGAGACCGGAAATGAGCATGGAGGCGATCTACCTGATCGTGCCGCTCGCCCCGCTTCTGGGGGCGCTGGTGGCCGGGCTGTTCGGCAGGGCGATCGGGCGGGCGGGTGCCCACACGGTCACGATACTCGGCGTGGCCGTGTCGCTCCTTGCCTCGATCTACGTCTTCCTCGACGTGCTCGAAGGCAACACGTTCAACGGGCCGGTCTACACCTGGCTCGTCTCCGGGGGCACGCGCTTCGAGATCGGGTTCCTGATCGATTCGCTGACCGTCACCATGATGCTGGTGGTGACCTCGGTGTCGCTGATGGTGCACGTGTACACGATCGGGTACATGCACGACGACCCCGGCTACCAGCGCTTCTTCTCCTACATCTCGCTCTTCACCTTCTCGATGCTCATGCTGGTGATGAGCAACAACTTCCTCCAGCTGTTCTTCGGCTGGGAGGCGGTGGGTCTGGTGTCCTACCTGCTGATCGGCTTCTGGTACAAGCGCCCGAGCGCGACCTACGCCAACCTCAAGGCCTTCCTGGTCAACCGCGTGGGCGACTTCGGCTTCCTGCTGGGCATCGGTCTGGTGCTCGCCTTCTTCGGCAGTCTCGACTACCGCGAAGTGTTCGAGGCGGCGCAGGCGCAGCAGGACGTGGTGATCGAGATCGTTCCCGGGCTGGGCTGGTCGCTGCTCACCGTCACCTGCATCCTGCTGTTCATCGGTGCCATGGGCAAGTCGGCGCAGTTTCCGCTGCACGTCTGGCTTCCCGACTCGATGGAAGGGCCCACGCCGATCTCGGCGCTGATCCACGCGGCGACCATGGTCACGGCCGGGATCTTCATGGTGGCGCGCATGTCGCCGCTGTTCGAGCTCTCTGACACGGCGCTCTCGTTCGTGCTGATCACCGGTGCGATCACCGCGCTGTTCATGGGCCTGCTCGGCATCGTGCAGAACGACATCAAGCGCGTGGTCGCCTACTCGACGCTGTCGCAGCTGGGTTACATGACGGTCGCGCTCGGCGCTTCGGCCTACTCGGTCGCGATCTTCCACCTGATGACGCACGCGTTCTTCAAGGCGCTGCTGTTCCTCGCGGCGGGCTCGGTGATCATCGGCATGCACCACAACCAGGACATCCGCTGGATGGGCGGCGTGCGCCGCTACATGCCGATCACCTGGATCACGTCGCTGATCGGCTCGGCGGCGCTGATCGGCACCCCCTTCATGTCCGGCTTCTACTCGAAGGACTCCATCATCGTCGCCGTCGGCGAGGCGGAAGTGTTCGGTGCCGGATTCGCCTGGTTTGCGGTGATCGCGGGGGTGTTCATCACCGCGTTCTACTCGTTTCGCATGTACTTCCTCGTCTTCCACGGCCCCGAACGCTACGACCGCAGGCCGCACGATCCGCACGACGAGCACGGGCACGACGAGCACCACCACGACGGCAAGCCGCACGAGTCGCCCTGGGTGGTCACGCTGCCGCTGATCGCGCTGGCGATTCCCTCGGTGTTCATCGGCTGGTTCGCGCTGCAGCCGATGGTGCTGGGCGATTTCTTCGACGGCGCCATCGTGGTGGCCGAGCAGCACGGCGCCATGGCGCATCTGCGCGAGCACTTTCACGATCCTCTGGGAATGGCGCTGCACGGGTTTGCGACCGCGGCGTTCTGGCTCGCGGTGGCCGGCGTGGTGCTCGCCTGGTATCTGTACCTGAAGCGGCCGGATCTGCCGGCTGCGCTGGCGGCGAAGATGCAGGGCGTGTACACGCTGCTCGCCAACAAGTACTACGTCGACGAACTCTACGCGTTCCTGTTCCGCGACGGTTGTCGCAGGATCGGCGGCGGGCTGTGGCGCGTGGGCGACATCCGGCTCATCGACGGAATGATGGTGAACGGGTCGGCGTGGCTGGTCGGGCAGGTCGCGCGCCTGTCGCGCCGGCTGCAGTCCGGCCTCGTCTACACCTACGCCTTCGCGATGCTCATCGGCGTGCTGGGGCTGCTGCTGGTGTGGATCGGCCGCACCCGGCTGATGCTCTGACCAACCGCACCGCTTGCGCACGCGCAGGTCCTGCGCTGGCGCGGCGGGCGTTACGTACCAAGCCAAGAAGAACCACCGGAAATGACTCTGCCGCTGCTGTCGCTCGCGATCTGGGCACCGATTCTCGGCGCGCTCGCCGTGCTTGCCACCGGCCCGGATCGGCGAGCCGCACTCGCGCGCGTGCTCGCGCTCGCCTCGGCGCTGATCGGTCTGGCGGTGACGATTCCGCTGTGGACGCAGTTCGACTCGGTCACTGCCGCCCCGCAGTTCGTCGAGTTCGTGCCGTGGATCCCGGCCTTCAATGTCAACTATCACCTGGGGATCGACGGCATCTCGCTCCTGCTGATCCTGCTCAACAGCTTCACCACGGTGGTGGTGGTGATCGCGGGCTGGAAGGTGATCGACAACCGGGTCGCGCTGTACATGGCGTCGTTCCTGATTCTTTCCGGACTGATGAACGGCGTGTTCAGCGCGCTGGACGCCGTACTGTTCTACGTGTTCTTCGAGGCGACCCTGATTCCGATGTTCATCGTGATCGGCATCTGGGGCGGTCCGAATCGCGTCTACGCCTCGGTGAAGTTCTTCCTCTACACGCTGCTCGGCTCGCTGCTGATGCTCGTGGCCTTCGTCTGGCTCTACGACGCCTCCGGCGGCAGTTTCGCGCTGCAGGACTGGTACCAGCTGCAGATTCCCCTCGGTGCGCAGATCCTCGTGTTCGTCGCCTTCTTCATGGCCTTCGCCGTCAAGATCCCGATGTGGCCGGTGCACACCTGGCTGCCGGACGCGCACGTCGAGGCGCCTACCGGCGGTTCCGTGGTGCTGGCGGCGATCATGCTCAAGCTCGGCGGGTACGGGTTCATCCGCCTCTCGCTGCCCGTCGCACCCGACGCGAGTGCGGCGCTCGCCGGTGTCGTGATCGCGCTGTCGCTGGTGGCCGTCGTCTACATCGGACTGGTCGCGCTGGTGCAGACGGACATGAAGAAGCTGATCGCCTACTCGTCGATCGCGCACATGGGATTCGTCACGCTCGGTATCTTCCTGTTCAACCCGCTCGGGATGGAAGGAGCGATCGTGCAGATGATCTCGCACGGATTCGTCTCGGGCGCGCTCTTCCTGTGCGTGGGCGTTCTCTACGACCGGATGCACAGCCGTGCGATCGCGGACTACGGCGGTGTGGCGAACACGATGCCGGTCTTCGCGGCGCTGTTCATGCAGTTTGCGATGGCCAACGCCGGGCTGCCCGGCACCAGCGGCTTCGTCGGCGAGTTCATGGTGATCATGGGTGCGATCCAGGTGAACTTCTGGTACGCGGTTCTGGCGGCCACCACGCTGATCTTCGGCGCCGCCTACACGCTGTGGATGTACAAGCGCGTGATCTTCGGCGACATCGCCAATGCCGCGGTCGCCGAGCTGCAGGACCTGTCGCGCCGCGAGGCGCTGCTGCTCGCCCTGCTCGCCGCGGCCGTGCTCGGGATGGGCGTGTATCCGCTGCCGTTCACCGAGGTGCTGCACGCCCCGGTCAACGAGCTGCTGGCGCACGTCGCGCTCGGCAAACTACCGGTGCAGTGACATGAATCCGTCAGTTCCCGATTTCGCCCCGGCGGCGACCGAGATCTTCCTGCTCTGCGCAGCCTGCGCGGTGCTGCTGATCGACCTGTTCCTGCGCGAGTCGCGGCGCTGGATCACCGAGGCGCTCACGCAGGCGACTCTGCTCGGCTGCGCGGCGATCGTGGTGGCGACGATGACGCCGGAGACGCGCCTGACCTTCGGCGGCATGTTCGTCGATGACGCGATGGCCGATCTGCTGCGGCTGCTGATCGTGATCGCGGTGTCGGTGCTGCTCGTGTACTCGCGCGGCTACCTCGCCGACCGCGGCATGTACCGGGGCGAGTTCTACACGCTGACGCTGTTCGCCACGCTCGGCATGATGGTGATGGTCTCGGCGAGCCACTTCATCACGCTCTATCTGGGGCTCGAACTGCTCTCGCTGTCGCTGTACGCGATGATCGCGCTGCAGCGCGACTCGGCCACTGCGACCGAGGCGGCGATGAAGTACTTCATCCTGGGTGCGCTCGCCTCCGGGATGCTGCTCTACGGCATGTCGATGATCTACGGTGCAACCGGCACGCTCGACGTGCGCGAGATCGCGACAATGGTCAGCGGCAACGCGAACCGTACCGTGCTGGTCTTCGGGCTGGTGTTCGTGGTCGCCGGTCTGGGCTTCAAGCTGGGGGTCGTGCCGTTCCACATGTGGGTGCCGGACGTCTATCACGGCGCGCCCACGGCCGTGACGCTGCTGATCAGCTCCGCCCCGAAGCTCGCGGCCTTCGCCTTCTTCGTGCGCATGCTGGGCGAGGCGCTGCACGGCCTCGCACCCGACTGGCGCAGCATGCTGATCGTGATGGCGGTCCTGTCGATCACGCTGGGCAACCTCGCCGCCATCGCCCAGACCAACCTGAAGCGCATGCTTGCGTATTCGAGCATTTCGCACATGGGCTTCCTGCTGCTCGGTCTGCTCGTCGGCGGCGACCTCGGCTACAGCGCCGCGATGTTCTACGTCGCGGTGTACGTGCTGATGAATCTGGGCACGTTCGGCATGATCCTGCTGCTCGCCCGGCAGGGGTTCGAGGCCGACCAGCTCGACGACTGGCGCGGGCTGTCGCGGCGCGAGCCGTGGTACGCGTTCATGCTGCTGCTGCTGATGTTTTCGATGGCGGGCATTCCGCCCACGGTCGGTTTCTACGCGAAGTTCTCGGTCCTCGCTGCGCTCGTCAGCATCGATCTGGTATGGCTCGCGGTGTACGCGGTGGTGATGTCGCTGATCGGCGCCTTCTACTACCTGCGCATGGTCAAGCTGATGTACTTCGACGAGCCGGTCGACACCACGCCGATCGGTGCCCCGACTGCCGGACGGGCGATGATCTCGGTGAACGGACTCGCCGTGCTCGCGCTCGGGCTGCTGCCGCAACCGCTGATGGCATGGTGCCTGATGGCGGTCGAGCGGTCGCTGTAGCCGCATGCCCGCGGATCCTGCGGTGCCGCCGCCGGAGTGCAGCGGCGGCGCGTTCGTCGAGACGCGCGAGCAATCGGAGACGGTGTTCCAGGGGCGACTGCTGCACGTGCGGCGCGATCTCGTCCGGCTGCCCGACGGCAAGACCGCCACGCGCGAGTACATCCTGCACCCGGGTGCCGCGATCATCCTGCCGGTGCTCGACGACGGGCGGGTGGTGCTGGTACGCCAGTACCGCTATCCCGTCGGGCTGCAGACGCTGGAGTTTCCGGCGGGCAAGATCGACGCCGGGGAGAGCAGCCGCAGCACGGCCGAACGTGAACTGCTCGAGGAGACGGGCTATCGCGCAGCGCAGATCGAGTTCGCCTTCGCCGTCCACCCCTGCGTCGGCTATGCCGACGAGCGTATCGACTTCTATCTGGCCACCGGCCTGACCTTCGTCGGGCATCCGGGCGAGGAGGGCGAGTTCCTCGCTGCCGAAGCGATGCCGCTCGACGCGCTGCTGGCCGAGGCCGACGCCGGCAGACTGACCGAAGCGAAGACGCTGCTGGGCGCCTACTGGCTCGCACGCCGGGGCAGCGGGTCCGGCAGCGCCTGACCGCGAGGGGCCGCGGGGGCGCGCGCAGCGCACTTCG
>CANGUQ010000140.1 GCA_947456915.1 Betaproteobacteria bacterium | reverse complement strand
TGGCCCCTTTTTCTCTTTTTCTGAAAAGGGGCCTGGCCCCTTTTCGGGGTCGGGGGGCGTGCAGAGGCTGGCCAGCCGCGTCGCGGGCCTCTTGCGCCGCCGACGCGCGGGCAGATCGCCCTCGCGCTGCGCGTGCTAGAAGAACTTGCGCAGGTCCATGCCGGTGTAGAGCGACGCCACCTGCTCGGCATAGCCGTTGAACATCAGCGTCTCGCGCTTGAAGAACTCGCCGATGCGCCGCTCGCGTGCCTGACTCCAGCGCGGATGATCGACCTTGGGATTGACGTTCGAATAGAAGCCGTACTCCTGCGGCGCCGAGCGCACCCACGACGTGACCGGCATGCGCTCGGTCAGCCGGATGCGCACGATCGACTTGCCGCTCTTGAATCCGTACTTCCACGGCACGATCATGCGCACCGGCGCACCGTTCGGATTGGGCAGCAGTTCGCCATACAGTCCGAGCGTGAGCAGGGTCAGTGGATGCATGGCCTCGTCCATGCGCAATCCCTCGACGTACGGCCACTCGAGCACCGCCTGCTTCTGCCCGGGCATCTGCTGCGGATCGTGCAGCGTGTAGAACTCGACGAAGCGCGCATTGCCGGTAGGCTCGACCTGCTTGAGCAGTTCCGCCAGCGGATAGCCGGCCCACGGAATCACCATCGACCACGCCTCGACGCAGCGCAGCCGATAGACTCGCTCCTCGATCGGCGCGAGCTTGAGCAGTTCCTCGATGCCGAAGGTGCGCGGCTTGCGCACCTCGCCTTCGATGCTGAGCGTCCACGGTCGGGTGCGGAAGTTCTTCGAGTTCTTCAGCGGATCGGACTTGTCGGTGCCGAACTCGTAGAAGTTCACGTAGGAGGTGACCTGTTCGAACGTGTTCTGCGGCTCCTTCGTGCTCTGGGGCCACGGCCGTACCGAGGGCAGCTTCTCGCGCCATCCCGGCTGCGTCTGCGCAGAGGCGGCGTCGGGCAGGGCGAGCCCGCCTGCCGCCAGCGCATACGCGCCCGCGTGCTGCAGGAAGCGCCGTCGGTCCTCCCACGCGGCGCGCGGAGTGATCTCGGACGGTCGGATGTCTGCGGCGCGCTTGATCAGCATGGGTCGCTCGGCTTCAGTGGAAATGGGGGACGCCGCAGCCGGTGGATGCGCCGGCTGCACCGGTGAACGTGATCTGATGACGGGACGGTTCGATCCGCAACGACACCAGCGACTGCGCGGGTCGCCCGTCGGCACGCGCAGCTCGCGCGCTCCGGTCGCGCCGGACTCGAGCCGCGCGCGATCGCAGCGCCCGGCGGATTCTACGGACCGCCTGCCGCTGCAGAGTGCCCGCACCGACTGCCGAAGCCAGACGCGCCGACGTGCGCCCTCCGGCACGCACTGACACGCGCGCCGGATCGGTCTGCCCGATCTCGTGCAGTCGCCGCACCGGCAGAAGGTCGCTCACGGCCGCGCGACGCTCCACACCATGTTCCAGCCATCGCCGCCACGCTCGCCAGGCTTCGCGTCCTTGACCCAGGTGTAGAGCGGCTTGCCCTTGTACGCCCACTGCAGGCTGCCATCGTCGCGGATGATGATCGTGTAGTCGCCCCTCGCCCGATCCGCTGCGGTCGCCGCGTGCGGGGGCCAGTTCTTCGCACAGGCGGCGACACAGGTGCTCTTGCCCGCAGGATCCTTGTCGAACGTGTAGAGCGTCATGCGGCTGGCATTGACCAGTACGCCGTCGACCACCGAGGTCGGTCCGCTGCTGCTGAACAGCGCGCATCCGGACAGAGCGAGGGCGAGTGCAAGCATGCCGACGGCGCCGCGCAGCTGGCGAACGCCTGCGGCCTCACGCGATGACCGAGCCTGCACGGAAAACGATTGCATCGTGATCTCCCCGAGGTGAAGGTTCGGACTGCACGGATCGGCGACGCCGGTCCGGCGCATTCGCCGCCACCGGGCGGCCTTGCGCGGCCAGGCGGTCCTGCGTCTGCATTATTCTCCGGTACGGAAGAAAAGGGGACGATCGACGTGCCGCGCGTCGAGCGCAGCGCGGGTGGGGCCGCCCACCTGGGCGACGCCCGCCCGACGTACCGTTGCGGCGCCGCCGCGCGCCGTACACGCGGTGCTCTCACCGCCGCCGCGGCACGGCACCCGTCGCACCGATGGGCAGCGCGCACAGAGTTGCCGTGCACGCCGCGCCGCCATCCCCTTATGCTGCGGCTCTTCCGTCATCGCTGCTGCGACCGAACCGATGCCGTCATCGCCGAACCATGCCGCTGCGCCGTCCGCGACCCCCTGCACGACTGCAGCGGACGATCCTTCACCATGGGTCGTGCGCTGGGGCGCGCAGGTCGTCGCCGGTCCGGTGCTCGACCTTGCCTGCGGGCGCGGCCGCCACGCCCGCTGGTTCGCAGCGCGCGGTCTGCCGGTGGTGGCGGTCGACCGCGAGCCGCTCGACCTGCCAGGTGTCGAGTTCATCCGCGCCGACCTCGAGGACGGCAGCCCCTGGCCGCTGGGCGAGCGCCGCTTCGCCGCGATCGTGGTGACCCACTACCTGCACCGTGCGCTGTTTCCGCACATCGTCGGCGCGCTCGCCGAGGGCGGGCTGCTGGTGTACGAGACCTTCATGCTCGGCAACGAGCGCCACGGCAGGCCGTCGAATCCGGACTTCCTGCTGCGACCGGGCGAATTGCTCGCGGCATTCGCCGCGCTCGCGCCGATCGCCTTCGAACAGGGCCTGACCCGACAGCCGAGGACAGCGGTCGTGCAGCGCCTCGCTGCGGTCCGCGCCGACGCGGCGCAGTACCCGATCGCGCGCTGAGCCTCGCGCGCCATCGCTTGCGCGGCGCGACTACTCGACCCGGATCCCCGCCGCCTTCACCACCTTCGCCCACTTCGCGACCTCGGCGCGCACGAGTGCGGCGAACTCCTCGGGCGTATTGCCCACCGGATCGGCGCCGCCCTCGAGCAGGCGTTCGCGCACCGTGGCGTCCTGCAGTGCGAACACCACCGCCTTGTGCAGTCGGGCGACGATGTCCTTCGGCGTACCGGCAGGGGCCATCAGCCCGTACCACTGCACTGCCTCGTAGCCGGCAACGCCCTGCTCGGCGATCGTCGGAATGCCGGGTACGATCTTCGAGCGCGTGGTGCTGGTGACTCCGAACGCATGCAGGCGACCGGACTTCACGTGCGGCATACCGGCGATCATGTTGGTGACCATCAGCGGCAGGTGCCCGGCCACGACGTCGCCGATCGCGGTGTTGGCACTCTTGTAGGGCACGTGGACCATCTTCAGCCCGGCCATGGCGAGAAACAGTTCCATGCTCAGATGCAGGTTGGAGCCGGTGCCCGCCGAGCCGAACTCGAGCCCGCCCGGGCGTGCCCGGGCCAGCGCGATCAGGTCCTTGAGGGTCTTCGCCGGAAGCGATGGATGGCCGAGCAGGATGTTGGGCAGGACCACGAACTGGCTGATCGGCGCGAAGTCGCGCACCGGATCGAACGGCAGGTTCTTCTGCATCGACGGCTGGATCGTCATGCTGCTGATCGCGGTGAGCAGCGTGTAGCCGTCGGGCGCGGCGCGTGCGACCGCTTCGCTGCCCACGATCGAGCCGGCGCCTGGACGGTTCTCGACCACGACCCGCTGCCCCAGAAATTCGTCCAGTCTGGGCGCCACCACGCGCGTCGTCGTGTCGGTGCCGCCACCGGCGCCGGACGGGACGATGATCCGGATCGCCTTCACCGGATAGTCCTGCTGCGCCGCTGCCGCCAGCGCGAAGCCCGACAGTGCGATGCCGAACAGGCCGGACGCCACGTGCGGTTGCTGACCCATTGCCATCGTCGCCTCCTCCTCACCTGCGCCGGCTGCATCGACCAGCGCGAGAGGCACCACGATACTCCACACCGCGCCGGCCGCTGCCGGCGGCGCCGTGTCCGTCGTGCCGGACGCTCCTGCGCTGCGGCCACCCATCCGGTGCCGCAGCCTGCTCGGCTGCAGCATAGGTTACGCACCGGGCATGCCTCGTCGCTGACAGGTCGCCGCCCGCGAAGAATTCGGGCCGGGCAGCGGGTCCTGCGGCAGCGTGCGACCGGCCGCTCGCCTCAGATCAGGAACAGCGTCGCCAGCCCGAGGAAGATGAAGAATCCGCCGCTGTCGGTCACTGCGGTGATCATCACCGAGGAGCCTACGGCGGGATCCTTCTGCAGCCAGCGCCGGGTGAGCGGAATGAGCACGCCACACAGCGCGGCGACCAGCAGGTTCAGCGTCATCGCCGCCATCATCACCAGCGAAAGCGGCACGTTCCGGTACAGGACCCAGGCCACCAGTCCGACGATGCCGCCCCACACCACCCCGTTGATCAGGGCGATGGTGATCTCCTTGGCGAACAGCTTGCGCGCGCTCTCCATGCCGATCTGCCCGAGCGCGAGCGCGCGCACGATCATCGTGATCGTCTGATTGCCGGCGTTGCCGCCGATGCCGGCGACGATCGGCATCAGCGCGGCGAGCGCGACCAGCTTCTCGATCGAGCCCTCGAACACGCCGATCACGCGCGAGGCCACGAAGGCGGTCACCAGATTCACCGCGAGCCACGTCCAGCGGTTCTTCAGGCTGTCCCACACCGGCGCGAAGATGTCCTCCTCCTCGCGCAGACCGCTCGCCTTCAGGCGCTCCGATTCCGACGCCTCGCGGATGTAGTCGACCACCACGTCGACGGTGAGGCGACCGATCACCTCGCCGTGCTCGTCGACCACCGGCGCGGAGATCAGGTCGTAGCGCTCGAACGCAGCGGCGGCGTCGCGCGCGTCCTCGTCGGGCTGGAAGCTCACCACGTTGCGATCGACCAGCCCGGAGACCTCGATCTCGGGCTCGTTCACCAGCAGCTTCTTCAGCGGCAGCACGCCGCGCAGCACGCCCTTGCGATCGACGACGAACAGCTTGTCGGTGTTCAGCGGCAGGTCGTCGAGCCGACGCAGATAACGCAGCACGACCTCGATCGTCACGTCCTCGCGAATGGTGACCATCTCGAAGTCCATCAGTCCGCCGACGCTGTCTTCCGGGTAGGACAGCGCCTCGCGCAACTGCTCGCGCTCCTCGGCCGACAGGGACTTGAACAGGTCGGCGATGACCTCGTCGGGGAGGTCCGGCGCGAGGTCGGCGATCTCGTCGGTGTCGAGCTGCTCGGTCGCGGCGACCAGCTCGCCGCGATCCATGTCCGCGATCAGCGTCTCGCGCACCGCATCGGAGACCTCGAGCAGGATCTCGCCGTCGCGTTCGGCCTTGACCAGCTGCCAGACCTGCAGACGCTCGGCGAGCGGCAACGCCTCGAGGATGAACGCGACGTCGGCCGGATGCAGCGCATCGAGCTTCGCCTGCAGCTCGGCCGCGTTCTGCTTGTGCACGAGCGAGTCGACCAGCGGCTGGCGCTCGTGCAGCGAACCCGAGCGGCCCTCGCCCTCGCGGTGGGCCAGCGTCTCGACCACGCGCTGGCGCCGCAGCAGATCGGTGATCTCCTGCAGGCTCTCCTGCACGCTGCGCGGTTCTTCGACGTCAGCCATGGGGGATACGCGAGGCCGGACCACCGGGTTCGAGGGGCGAGCGAGGTCGCACGCCGCATCGACCAGTGATGCGCCCGGTCGAAGCCAGCCCCGACCACCGCTGCGAGGGTGGCGCGATTGTATGCGCGCGCAGCCGGTTAGGGCAGACCCGTCATCGCGTGCTGGTTACGGCGGCGCAAGCTCTCGCCCGGTTCGCCGCGGCAGGCCATGCATCGGGCCTGCCGGCACTGCGCCCGTGGCTGCACGAGCCGGCGCAGCGGCACCGGTGGCGATCGCCGCTGCAGCCGCCGGCGCACTCGCCGAACTGCTCACGGCACCTGCGCGCGCGGCATGCGCGAGAGGATGATCGTGCTGTAGCGCGCGAGCCACGGCGTGCCGCGATTGCGGTCGTAGAAGCGCGGGTTGGGCACCATCGCTGCCAGCCGGGCCGCCTGCTCGGGCATGAGCTGGCTCGCCGGCACCCCGAAGTAGTGGCGGGCAGCGGCCTCGGCGCCGAACACGCCGTTACCCCACTCGATGACGTTCAGGTAGATCTCGAGGATGCGCCGCTTGTCCATCGTCTGCTCGAGCATCAGCGTGATCGCCGCCTCCTGCAGCTTGCGCCACGGCGTGCGCGAATCGGACAGGAACAGGTTCTTCGCCAGCTGCTGGCTGATCGTCGAGCCGCCCCGCACCACCCGCCCCTGCTTCAGGTTCTGCTCGAACGCGCGCTGGATGGCCTCCCAGTCGAAACCCTCGTGGTCGATGAACTTGTCGTCCTCGGCGACGATGATCGCGCGCTTCAGATGCACCGATATCCGCTCGTAGGGCACCCACTGATGGCGCAGGCGCACCGGCGCCGGCGGCCGTTCCCGGCCCTCGACCCTGCCGCGTGCTTCAGCCGCCGCCTTCGACTCCGCCCGCCCTTTCGCCTCGGCGCGGGCGTCCGCCGCCGCCTGCAGTTCGGCGAGCCGCATGCGCATGAACGAGGTCTCGCGCGGGTTCTCGAAGTTCCAGTACACGACGTGACCGAACAGCCAGAGCTGCCACAGCAGCAGCGCAGCCAGTGCGATCAGCAGCGCCCGCCGGATCCAGCGCAGCAGCGTACGCATACGGGGGGCTGACTGCGCTCAGCGCGGCGCAGCGCGCCAGGACTGGGCCGACTGCGCGAGCAGGCCGGAGGTGTCCGGACGCACGCCGCGCCACAGCTGGAACGATTCGGCCGCCTGCTCGATCAGCATGCCGATGCCGTCGGCGATGCGCGCGCCGCGCGCCGCCGCAGACTGCAGGAAGGCGCTGGGGTGCGTGCCGTACATCATGTCGTAGCACAGCACGCCGGCAGCGAGTCTCGCCGCGCCCGGCGCGATCGGCGGGGGCTCGGCACCGAGACTGGCGGAGGTCGCGTTGAGGACGAGATCGAACTCCCCGCGCACGGCATCGAAACCGCCGGCCTCGATCACGCAGGGGGCTGGCGATACGCGTCCGGCCGCAGCCGCAGCGCCGGAACGTTCATCGGCTGGCGCAGCACTGAAGAGGCTGCCGGCCGGGCCAGCCTCGCGCAGGCCGTCCACCGGTGCAGCGCCGGCACGCATCGCCTGCCCGCCCGCGCTCTCGACGAAGCGCGCGGCCAGCTCGCCCGCTCGCGTGGCGGTGCGGTTGGCGATGAACAATCGCGCGATGCCGCGCTCGAGCAGCGGCAGCACCACCCCGGCCGCCGCACCGCCGGCACCGAGCATCAGCACGCGCGCACCGGGCAGCGGCTGCCCGAGGTTGACCTCCAGATCGCGCACGAGCCCGGCGCCATCGGTGTTGTCGCCGTAGATCGCCTGCCCGTCGAGGCGCAGCGTGTTCACCGCCTGCGCCGCTGCGGCGCGTGCGCTGCACGCGCTGGCCAGTTGCCACGCCTCGCGCTTGAACGGCAGCGTGACGTTCGCGCCGCGTCCGCCGGCGGCGCGAAACGCCAGCACCGCCTGCGCGAAGCCGTCGAGCGGCGCGAGGATGCGCTCGTAGCTCAACGACTGGCCGGTCAGGCGCGCGAACTCGGCGTGGATCTGCGGCGAGCGGCTGTGCGCGACCGGATTGCCGAACACCGCGTAGCGATCGCTCATGCCCGCTACTGCCCCTGGAACTGATCGGCGGTGGTGAAGCTCCAGGTGCGCGTGATCTCCAGGATGTCGGTGTCACGGGCGATGTCCGGCGGGAACGCGGCGAACGGTGCGGCCAGCTCCACGATGCGGATCGCCGCCTGATCGAGCAGCTTGAAGCCCGATGAGCGGTTGACCTGGATCGAATCGACGCTGCCATCGCGCCGGATCGCCACGGTGAGCACCAGCGTGCCGTAGAGCTTCTGCCGGCGCGCCTCGTCCGGGTAGTTGAGATTGCCCACGCGCTCGATCTTCGCCCGCCAGTCCTCGGCGTAGCGCGCGAAGCGGAACTCCTTTGCCTGCGCGCCGATGAAGTTGCGCCGCGGTCGCTGCTGATACGCCTCGAAGCTCTGCGCGATCTGCGCGCTCAGCCGCGCTGCCTCCAGACTGCGCGCGACCAGTTCCGCCGACTCGGGCGCGTTCGCCTGCTCGATGGGCGGCTGCGGGCGCGGCCCGGCGATCGATTCGCTCGCGGTCGGGGGTACCACACCCTTGAGCTGGGTGAGCAGGCGCCGCGTCTCCTCCTCGAGGCGTGCGGCCTGTGCGCGCGCGGCCGCAGCCGGATCGGGCACGTCGACGCCGGTGGTGGCCTGCGGAAACGGCGACTTCGCCCGGCGCGCCTGATCGGTGTTGCCACCGCCGTCGAGATTGGACTGGGCGAGCACCTGCGCCTTCACCGGCGCCTGCGTGGTGCGTGCATTGACCAGCACCACCTCCAGCGGCTGCGGCGCGCTCGCGCGCGGCTGGCGACCGGCGGTGAACGTCGTGGCGAGCAGCGTAGCGTGCAGCAGGATCGACGCTGCCACCGCCAGCGCGAGCAAGCGGTCGGCAGGCGGAATCAGCGACAGCGGCGGTGAACGAAACAGCGCCTCGGGCACCTCGAACCGCGCATCGAGTCGCGCGCTGAATCGACCGGGCAGCGAGCTCAGCGCGGCCACGAATGCCACGAACACGCGTACGCCCGCAGCGCGAGCGAGCGGCTCGTGCGCGCAGTGCACCGTGTTGCCAGAGGCGGGACGGGAAGCGTCATGGCGCGGATTCTAGGCGAGGGGTCCGACGCTGTCATCCCTGCGCGCGACGACCGTGCGCTCGGCCGTGCCGTCGCAGGTGGTACGCACGGACGGCCCGCCGCGGCTGGAGACCCGCCGCCG
>CANGUQ010000139.1 GCA_947456915.1 Betaproteobacteria bacterium | reverse complement strand
GTTCTCGGCGAAGTGGTTCATCGGCGGCAGTCAGGTGGTGGAGCGGCCGCGTTCGCGCTGGCGCGCGCTGCTCGCGGGCGGGGTGTCCGGCGTCACCAGCATGATCGCGCACACCGGCGGGCCACCGGTGGCGGTGTATCTGCTCTCGCTGGGCCTGTCCAAGTCGATCTACGCCGGAACCATGAACATGTACTTCACGGTGGCGAACGCGACCAAGGCGGGCCCGTGGCTGTTCCTGGGCGCACCCGACGCGAAGCTGTGGGTGCTGACGGCGCTGCTCGCGCTGGTGACGCCGTTCTGGATCTGGGTCGGCTGGCGGCTGCACCAGCGGCTCGACCAGCGTCAGCTGTTCTCGCTGTGCTACGCGCTGCTTGCCGTGGTGTCGCTGAAACTGATGTTCGACGGCGTGCGGGCACTGCTCGCCCACTGAGCCGGGGTATTCGTCACGGACGCCCGGCCGCGTCCGCGCGATAATCCGTCGTCGACCCGCTCCGGAGTCCCCTCATGCGCCGCGTCAGTCTCACCCAGTATCTCGTCGAACAGGAGCGCAAGCTCCACCACGTGCAGCCGGAGCTGCGCCTGCTGATCGAGGTCGTGGCGCGCGCGTGCAAGGCCATCAGCCACGCCGTGGGCAAGGGCGAGCTCGCCGACGTGCTGGGCGCAGCCGGCACCGACAACGTGCAGGGCGAGGCGCAGAAGAAGCTCGACGTCATTTCCAACGAGGTGCTGATCGAGGCCAACAGCTGGGGCGGCAGCCTCGCGGCGATGGCGTCGGAGGAAATGGACGAACCGTTCCAGATCCCGAACGAGTACCCGAAGGGCCGCTACCTGCTGCTGTTCGATCCGCTCGACGGCTCGTCGAACATCGACGTCAACGTGTCGATCGGCACGATCTTCTCGGTGCTGGAATGCCCGCCGGAGGTGACCACGCCCGACGAGGCGAGCTTCCTGCAGCCCGGAACCCGGCAGGTCGCCGCCGGCTTCGCCGTGTACGGGCCGTCGACGACGCTGGTGCTCACCGTCGGGCACGGCACGGTCGGCTTCACGCTGGACCGCGAGGTCGGATCGTGGATCCTCACCCAGCCGCGCATCGAGATTCCGGTCGAGACGAAGGAGTTCTCGATCAACATGTCGAACGCGCGCAACTGGCCGGCGCCGGTGAAGCGCTACATCGACGAGTGCCTCGCCGGCAAGGAAGGGCCGCTGGGCAAGGACTTCAACATGCGCTGGGTCGCCTCGATGGTCGCCGACGTCTACCGCATCCTCTCGCGCGGCGGCGTGTTCATGTACCCGGCCGATGCGAAGCACAAGGAAGGCAGGCTGCGCCTGCTGTACGAGGCCAATCCGATGTCGTTCATCGTCGAGCAGGCAGGCGGTGCGGCGAGCACCGGCACGCAGCGCATCCTCGACGTGCAGCCGAGCCGGCTGCACCAGCGCATCGGCGTCATCCTCGGCTCGCGGGAGGAAGTCGAGCGCGTCGCGAGCTACTACGCTGCGGCGCGCTGAGGCGCGCGGGCACGCCGCGCGCGAAGCCGGGCCGGCGAGCGACCACGACTCCGACCGGCGCCACCCGGCGACAACCGGTCTGCCGCCGCCTGTTCCTGCAGGCCCGCGCGCCCCGGACTGACGCGATCGACAGCACGATCGAAACCGATCCGCGCGCGACTCACACACGCGCAGCCGTTGGCGCTATCGTCGGGGTGTGAGCGAGTCTGTTCCGCAAAGCGGCACCCCAGCATCGACCGGCGGCAGCGATGCGTCCGGACACGCAGCCGCGACGCACGCCCCGGCGGCTGCGCCGCGGCGCAACGCGCCCCTCGCGCTGGCTGCGCTGGGCGTGGTGTTCGGCGACATCGGCACCAGCCCGCTGTACGCGATGAAGGAAGTGTTCTCCGAAGCCTATTCGGTGACCGCCACCCACGATCACGTGCTGGGCGCGGTGTCGCTCGTGTTCTGGGCGCTGATGCTGGTGGTGTCGGTCAAGTACGTGGTGTTCATCATGCGTGCCGACAACCGCGGCGAGGGCGGCATCATGGCGCTGATCGCGCTGGTGCTGCGCGGCACCGATGCACGCGAGGACGCGACCAAGCGCCGCCTGCTGATGATCCTCGGCATCTTCGGCGCGGCGCTGTTCTACGGCGACGGCGCGATCACGCCGGCCATCTCGGTGCTGTCGGCGGTCGAGGGACTCAACGTCGTCGCACCGGCGCTGTCGGACTGGGTGGTGCCGATCACGCTCGCCGTGCTGATCGCGCTGTTCGTGATCCAGAGCCGCGGCACGGGTGCGGTCGGCACGCTGTTCGGGCCGATCACGCTGGGCTGGTTTCTCGCGCTCGGCGCCGGTGGCCTCGCGAGCATCGTGCAGACGCCCGAGGTACTGGGCGCACTGCATCCGGGATTCGGCATCGCGTTCCTGCGCGAGCAGGGACTCGCCGCGCTGTTCGTGCTGGGCGCCGTGGTGCTGGCAGTGACCGGCGCCGAGGCGCTGTACGCGGACATGGGCCACTTCGGCCGCGCCCCGATCCGGCTCGCGTGGTTCGGGGTCGTGCTGCCGGCGCTGGTGCTCAACTACTACGGGCAGGCGGCGCTGATGCTGCGCGACCCCACCGCGATCCGCAATCCGTTCTACCTGATGTTCCCGGACTGGGCCCAGCTGCCGATGCTGCTGCTCGCCACCGCCGCCACCGTGATCGCCTCGCAGGCGGTGATCTCCGGCGCGTTCTCGATGACGCGCCAGGCCGTGCAGCTGGGCTACTGCCCGCGACTGGCGATCGCCCACACCTCGGAGCGCGAGATCGGGCAGGTCTATCTGCCGTGGATCAACTGGATGCTGCTCGCGGCGGTCGTGGCACTGGTGCTGGGCTTCCAGTCCTCGACCGCGCTCGCATCGGCCTACGGCATCGCGGTCACCGGCACGATGGCGATCGACTCGGTGCTGGCGGCGATGGTGTTTCGCCGCATCTGGGGCTGGAGCTACCTGCGCACCTTCTGCTTTCTCGGCGTGTTCCTCACGATCGATCTGGCGTTCTTCGGCGCGAACACGCTGAAGATCCTGGACGGCGGGTGGTTCCCGCTCACGCTCGGGCTGATCGTGTTCACGCTGCTCACCACCTGGAAGCGCGGGCGCGAGCTGCTGCTGCGCGGACTGCGCGAAGGTGCGATCGACCTCGCGCCCTTCGTCGCGGGTCTGGAGCAGCACCCGCCGCAGCGCGTGCCGGGCACCGGCGTGTTCCTCACCGCCGATCGCGACGGCGTCCCGCACGCCCTGCTGCACAACCTGCTGCACAACAAGGTGCTGCACGAACGGGTACTCATGCTGACCGTGTCGATCGGCGACGTGCCGTACATCGCACCCGAGCAGCGACTGGAGGTGGAGCCGCTGGGTGCGAGCTTCTACCGGGTGCTGATCCGCTACGGCTTCCGCGACGTGCCCGACGTGCCCGCCGCGCTGGAGGAGCTGCCGCGTCACGGGCTCGAGTTCTCGATGATGGAGACCTCGTTCTTCCTGTCGCGCGAGACCGTCGTGCCGACGGTGAAGAAAGGGATGGCGCTGTGGCGCGAGCGCCTGTTCGCGGCGATGGTGCGCAACGCGGGCAGTGCCGCCGCGTACTTCCGGCTGCCGCCCAACCGCGTGATCGAACTCGGATCGCAGGTGGAGATCTGAGCGTATCCCGCGGGCGCACCCGCCGGCTTGGGCGCGCCGCCGCAAAGCTGACACCCCCGCGCGACTGCGCCGCCCGCACGCGCCGACCCGCCGCACGATCGTAGTAGAGTTGCAGTCCTGTCGCGCAACCCGGCTGCAGACCGGCACGCGACGCAGCAGAGCGCGGAGGAGCGGATACCGGCGGCCTGCCGGCCGGAACGCTCCTTCGCACTGTCCCGCGCACCATCCCGAGGAGAGTTCGATGCCGCAATCGCTCACGCTGACCGTGAACGGGCAACCAGTCGCCTGCACGGTCGAGCCCGGTACCCTGCTGTCGGAGTTGCTTCGCGAACACCTGCGCCTGACCGGCACTCACGTCGGCTGCGACACCGCCCAGTGCGGCGCCTGCACGGTGCTGCTCGACGGGGCAGCGGTGAAGTCGTGCAACGTCCTCGCCGTGCAGGTGCAGGGACGTGCCGTCACCACGATCGAGGGGCTTGCCGCCGCCGACGGCACGCTGCACCCGATGCAGCAGGCATTCAAGGCCTGCCACGGGCTGCAGTGCGGCTTCTGCACGCCGGGCATGGTGATGGCGGCAGTCGATCTGGTCGAGCACCACCCGCACGCGAGCGAAGCGCAGATTCGCGAGGGACTCGACGGCAACCTGTGCCGCTGCACCGGCTATCACAACATCGTGCGCGCGGTGCAGGCCGGCGCACAGGCCATGCAGGCGAGCGGCAGCCGCCGCGCGGCCTGAGCGGAGGAGAACGCCATGAATGCACCAGGAACAGGCTTCATCGGACGTGCCGTCGAGCGGCGCGAGGACTACCGCTTTCTCACCGGCACCGGCCAGTACACCGACGACATCACGCTGCCGGGACAGACGTACGCCGTGTTCGTGCGCTCGCCGCACGCGCACGCGCGGATCAATTCGGTGAACACGACCGCAGCGCGCGCGGCCCAGGGCGTGGTCGCGGTGTTCACCGGCGAGGACACGAAGGACATCGCCGGGCTGCCCTGCGGCTGGCTGATCAACAGCACCGACGGCTCGCCGATGAAGGAGCCCAGGCATCCGATCCTCGCCCACGGCAAGGTACGCCACGTCGGCGATCAGGTCGCGGTGGTGATCGCGAACACGCTCGCGCAGGCGAAGGCGGCGGCCGAACGGGTCGAGGTGGACTACACGCCGCTGCCCGCGGTCGTCGACACCGGCAGCGCCGCAGGTGCGCCCGCGGCCGTGCACGACGAGGCGCCGGACAACGTCTGCTACACCTGGGCGATCGGTGACGGCGCGGCGGTCGACGCCGCGCTCGCCGGCGCGGCGCACGTGACCCGGCTCAGCTTCGTCAACAACCGGCTGATCCCGAACGCGATCGAACCGCGGGCGGCCAACGCCGCCTACGACCGCGCGGGAGACAGCCATACGCTGTACGTGGCGAACCAGAATCCGCACGTGGAACGGCTGCTGATGTGCGCGTTCGTGCTCGGCATTCCCGAGCACAAGCTGCGCGTGGTGGCACCCGACGTGGGCGGGGGCTTCGGCTCGAAGATCTACCTGTACGCCGAAGAGACCGTGCTCGTGTGGGCGTCGAAGAAGATCAACCGCCCGGTGAAGTGGACGGCCGAGCGCAGCGAGTCCTTCCTCTGCGACGCGCACGGCCGCGATCACGTGAGCCACGCCGAACTGGCGCTCGATGCGCAGGGCCGGTTCCTCGCACTGAAGGTGCACACCACCGCCAACATGGGCGCGTACCTGTCGACGTTCGCCTCGTGCATCCCGACCATCCTGTACGCGACGCTGCTCGCCGGCCAGTACGCGACCCCGGCGATCCATTGCACGGTACAGGCGGTGTTCACCAACACCGCGCCGGTGGACGCCTATCGCGGGGCCGGGCGGCCGGAGGCGACCTTCCTGCTCGAGCGCATCGTCGACACCGCCGCGCGCGAGCTGAACATCGACCCGGCGGAACTGCGGCGGCGCAACTTCATCAGGACCTTTCCCTACGCCACGCCGGTCGGCCTCACCTACGACACCGGCGACTACGAGAAGCACCTCGCGCGCGCGCTCGAACTCGCCGACGTCGCCGGCTTCGCCGCGCGCCGCGCCGCGAGCGAGGCGAACGGCCTGCGTCGCGGTCTGGGCTACTCCGCCTACATCGAGGCCTGCGGCCTCGCCCCGTCGAACATCGCCGGCGCACTGGGCGCGCGCGCCGGCCTGTTCGAGGCGGGCGAAGTGCGCGTGCACCCGACCGGCAAGGTCACCGTGTACACCGGTTCGCACAGCCACGGCCAGGGCCACGAGACGACGTTCGCGCAGGTGGTCGCCGACCGGCTGGGCATCGCGATGGACGACGTGGAGATCGTGCACGGGGACACTGGCCGGATCCTGTTCGGCATGGGCACCTACGGCTCGCGCTCGATCGCCGTTGGCGGCACCGCGATCGTGAAGGCGCTCGACAAGGTGATCGCCAAGGGCCGCCGGATCGCCGCTCACCTGCTGGAGGCGGCCGACACCGACATCGAGTTCGACAACGGCGTGTTTCGCGTCGCCGGCACCGACCGGCAGGTGCCGTTCGCGCAGGTCTCGCTGGCGGCCTACGTGCCGCACAACTACCCGCTCGACAAGCTCGAACCGGGTCTGAACGAGCAGGCGTTCTACGATCCGACGAACTTCACCTATCCGTCGGGCACCTACATCTGCGAGGTCGAGGTGGATCCGCAGACCGGCACCGTGCGCATCGACCGGTTCACCGCCTGCGACGACTTCGGCAACGTGATCAATCCGATGATCGTCGAGGGACAGGTGCACGGCGGTCTCGCACAGGGCATCGGGCAGGCGCTGCTCGAAGCGTGCGTGTACGACAAGCAGACCGGACAGCTGCTCACCGGATCGATGATGGATTACGCGCTGCCGCGCGCGGACGACCTGCCCAGCTTCACGGTGGAGACGGTGGCCGGCACGCCGTGCACGCACAACCCGCTGGGGGTCAAGGGCTGCGGCGAGGCCGGGGCGATCGGCTCGCCGCCGGCGGTGATCAACGCCATCGTCGACGCCCTCGCGCCGCTGGGCGTGCGCGACGTGCCGATGCCGGCGACCCCGCACGCGGTGTGGCGCGCGATCCGTGCAGCTGCGACGAACTGACACAGGAGCACAGCGATGAATGCATTCGACTACCAGCGTCCGACCAGCATCGCCGCGGCACAGGCGGCGATGCGCGCCAATGTCGATGCCCGTCCGGTCGCCGGCGGGCAGACGCTGCTCGGCGCGATGAAGCTCGGACTGGCCGCGCCCGATGCCCTGATCGATCTGGGCTCGATCGCCGATCTGACCGGCATCGAGATCGCCGCCGACGCGATCACCGTGCGCGCGATGACGCGCCACGCAGCGGTGGCGGCCGACGCGGGCGTGCGCAAGACGATTCCCGCGCTCGCGCAGCTCGCCGGCGGCATCGGCGACAAGCAGGTGCGCAATCTCGGCACGCTGGGCGGCTCGCTCGCCAACAGCGATCCGGCGGCGTGCTATCCGGCGGCAGTGCTCGGGCTGGGCGCCACCGTTCACACCGACCAGCGCCAGATCGATGCCGACGCGTTCTTCACGGGCATGTTCGAGACCGCCCTCAACCCGGGCGAGCTGATCACCGCAGTGCGCTTTCCGGTGCCCGCGGCGGCTGCGTACCTGAAGTTCAGGCACCCGGCCTCGCGGTTCGCGCTGGTCGGCGTGTTCGTCGCGCGCCTGGGTGCGAACGTGCGCATCGGCGTCACCGGCGCCGGGGCGTACGCGTTTCGCGCGACGGCGTTCGAGCAGGCGCTGACGAAGCAGTTCAGCGTCGCCGCAGTGGCCGGCATCGAGCTGCCGCCAGCCGGCCTGAACAGCGACATGCACGCTTCGGCGGAGTATCGCGCCCATCTGGTCGGGGTGCTGGTGCGCCGCGCGGTCGCGCAGCTGGGCGGATGACGCCGGGCGGATGAGCACAGCGCCAGCCGGCATCCCGGAGACGATCGAGCGGACGCTCGCGCTGTTCGACGGCGCGGATTACCTCGCCTCGCGCGAGCTGGCCGTGGTCACCCACCTCGCCCTGCGCCTGCAGCGCCCGCTGCTGGTGGAGGGCGAGCCCGGTACCGGCAAGACGGAGATCGCGCGCGTGCTCGCACGCGCGCTGGGCCGCCGCCTGATCCGGCTGCAGTGCTACGAGGGGCTCGATCTGGCCTCGGCCGCGTACGAGTGGAACTACCCGCGCCAGATGATCGAGATCCGGCTCGCCGGCGATGCGCGCGACATCGCAGCCGGCGACCTGTTCAGCGAGCGCTTCCTGCTGCGCCGGCCGCTGCTGGAGGCGATCGCTGCGAAGGACGCTGCCGCACCGGTGCTGCTGATCGACGAACTCGACCGCGCCGATGCGCCGTTCGAGGCCTTCCTGCTCGAACTGCTCGCCGACTTCGCGATCACCATTCCAGAACTCGGGACGCTGCGCGCGCACACCCCGCCGATCGTCATCATCACCTCGAACCGCACGCGTGAGGTACACGACGCGCTGCGCCGGCGCTGCCTGTATCACTGGGTGGATTTCCCGGACGCCGCACGCGAGCAGGCGATCGTCGCGCGCCGTCTCCCGGGCATCGACGTCGCGCTGTCGCGCTCGATCGTCGCGTTCGTGCAGGGGCTGCGTACGCTCGATCTGTACAAGCAGCCCGGTGTCGCCGAGACCATCGAGTGGGCGCGCGCGCTGCTCGCCTTCGATACCGTGTCGCTCGATGCCGCCCGCGTCGACGACACGCTGGGCGTGCTGCTCAAGTACCAGGACGACATCGCGCGCGTGCGTGGCGGCGAGACGCAACGGCTGCTCGCGCAGATCGAGTCCGCGTCCGCGGCCGGGCGCAGCTGATCCCGGCGGCACGGACGAGCGCGCCGATGCCCGCGGCCTCCAGCAATGCCGAGGCGAGGGCCGGACGCTTCTGCGAGAACATCGGCAGCTTCGCGCGGGTGCTGCGCGAGGCAGGACTGCCGGTGGGCACCGACCGCATCCTGCTCGCGACGCAGGCGACGCTGCTGTGCGGCGTGGGCGACGCCGCCGACTTTCGCGCCGCGCTCGCCTGCACCCTGCTCACCGGCCCGGCGCAGCGGCCGCTGTTCGACGAGGCGTTCGACCTCTTCTGGCGCGATCCGGATCT
>CANGUQ010000138.1 GCA_947456915.1 Betaproteobacteria bacterium | reverse complement strand
TGATGCCCGGGGACAACATTTCGATCACGGTGACGCTGATCCAGCCCATCGCGATGGAAGAGGGGCTGCGCTTCGCGATCCGCGAGGGCGGCAAGACCGTGGGCGCCGGTGTCGTCGCCAAGGTAATCGAGTAAGCGACCGGACGGACACTGCGAAATGGCCAATCAGAAGATCAGAATCCGCCTCAAGGCGTTCGACTACCGGCTGATCGATCAGTCGGCTGTGCAGATCGTCGACACTGCAAAGCGCACCGGCGCCGTGGTCAAGGGGCCGGTTCCCTTGCCCACGCGGATCGAGCGTTTCGACGTGCTCCGCTCGCCTCACGTCAACAAGACCTCGCGCGATCAGTTCGAGATCCGCACTCACCTGCGGTTGATGGACATCATCGATCCCACCGACAAGACAGTCGATGCCCTGATGAAGCTCGATCTGCCTGCCGGCGTGGACGTGGAGATCAAGCTGTAGTGACGGCTGTTCCCGGGCAACCGGGGTTCGCATGACGCAGCACTGCAACGACGCAACACCGCAGCAAACGCAGTATCAGAACCTCGCCGGTCAATCGTAACCGGCATACGGAGAACGACAATGGGTATCGGACTGGTCGGCCGGAAGGTCGGCATGACTCGCATCTTCACCGATGACGGCGATTCCGTGCCGGTCACGGTGGTGGATGTTTCGGACAATCGTGTCGCGCAGGTGAAGTCGCCCGAGCGCGACGGCTACAGCGCGGTGCAGGTGGCCTTCGGCAAGCGTCGAGCGAGCCGTGTGGTGAAGCCTGCCGCTGGCCACTTCGCCAGAGCCGGAGTTCAGGCGGGCACGATCCTCAAGGAGTTTCGCCTCGGTGCACCGGCGGGCGACGAACTGAAGGCGGGCACGCACGTCACGGTCGACGTGTTCAAGGTCGGCCAGCTGGTCGACGTCTCCGGCACGAGTATCGGCAAGGGGTTTGCCGGCGCGATCAAGCGCCACAACTTCTCGTCGAACCGCGCGAGCCACGGCAACTCGGTTTCGCATAACAAGCCCGGTTCGATCGGCCAGAACCAGGACCCGGGCCGCGTCTTCCCCGGCAAGCGCATGGCGGGGCATCTCGGCGCTGCCAGTACCACCGTGCAGAATCTCGAAATCGTGCGGATCGACGCCGCGCGTCAGTTGCTGCTGCTGAAGGGCGCAGTGCCTGGCGCCAAGGGCGGCCACCTGATCGTCCGCGCTGCGGTGAAAGCGGGGGCGTGATGGAACTCAAGCTTATCGATTCGGACGGAAAGGCCAGCTCGACGCTGGCGGCAAGCGACGCGCTGTTCGGACGCGAGTACAACGAGTCGCTGGTACACCAGATCGTCGTTGCCTACCAGGCCAACGCGCGCCAGGGCACGCGGGCGCAGAAGGAGCGCGGCGAGGTCAACAAGAGCACGAAGAAGCCGTGGCGTCAGAAAGGTACTGGACGCGCCCGTGCGGGTCGCGCATCCAGTCCGCTGTGGCGCGGCGGCGGCAAGATCTTCGCGTCGCAGCCCGACGAGAACTTCACGCAGAAGGTCAACCGCAAGATGTATCGCGCGGGTCTGGCCGCCATCCTGTCGCAGCTCGCACGCGAGGAGCGGCTGTCGGTCGTGGACACGTTCACCATCGACGCGCCCAAGACCAAGCTGCTTGCCGACAAGATCAAGAGCATGGGTTTCAGCGACGTGCTGATCGTGACCGACCAGCTCAACGAGAACCTGTTCCTGTCCGCCCGCAACCTGCCCAATGTCGGCGTGCTGCGCGTCGAGCAGACTGATCCGCTGTCGCTGCTCCAGTTCACTGACGTGCTGTTCACCCGGAACGCCGTTGCCCGCCTCGAGGAGATCCTCAAGTGAGCATTCCTGCTACCCGCGAACAGCGGCTGATGCAGATTCTGCTGGCACCCCTGGTGTCGGAGAAGAGCACGATGGTCGCCGACAAGCACAACCAGATCGCCTTCGAGGTGGTGAAGGACGCGACCAAGCCCGAGATCAAGGCTGCGGTGGAACTTATGTTCAGCACCAAGGACAAGAAGATCGAGGTGGTGTCGGTGCGCACGTCGAACTACGACGGAAAGGCCAAGCGCTTCGGTCGCTTCGTCGGCCAGCGTCGCAACTGGAAGAAGGCCTACGTGCGTATCAAGGACGGCCAGGAGATCAACTTCGCCGGCCTGGAGGGTCGCTAACATGCTGGTCAAGGTCAAACCTACCTCCGCTGGTCGCCGCGGTGTCGTCAAGGTCGTCAATCCCGATCTGCACAAGGGCGAGCCGTTCGCGCCTCTGCTCGAGAAGCAGAAGCAGAACGCAGGCCGCAACAGCAAGGGCCACGTGACCACCCGACACAAGGGCGGTGGTCACAAGCACCACTATCGCGTGATCGATTTCCGGCGCAAGAAGGACGGGATCGAGGCGCGGGTCGAGCGGCTCGAGTACGACCCCAACCGCAGCGCGAACATCGCTCTGCTGTGCTACGCCGATGGCGAGCGTCGCTACATCATCGCGCCCAAGGGCGTGGCGGTGGGCGCCAGGCTCGTGAGCGGTCCCGAGGCGCCGATCAAGGCGGGCAACACGCTGCCGATCCGCAACATTCCGGTCGGGACGACCATCCACTGCATCGAGATGCAGCCCGGCAAGGGCGCGCAGCTCGCGCGCTCGGCTGGCGCGTCGGTGCAGCTGCTTGCGCGCGAGAGCAGCTACGCGCAACTGCGGCTTCGCTCCGGCGAGATCCGCAAGGTGCACGTCGACTGCCGCGCGACGATCGGTGAAGTCGGCAACGAAGAGCACAACCTGCGGTCGATCGGCAAGGCCGGTGCCGTGCGGTGGCGCGGCGTGCGCCCGACGGTCCGCGGCGTGGCGATGAACCCGATCGACCACCCGCACGGTGGCGGCGAAGGCAAGACCGCTGCCGGCCGGCATCCGGTCAGCCCGTGGGGTCAGCTCACCAAGGGTTACAAGACCCGCAAGATCAAGCGTACGAGCAACATGATCGTGCGCCGCCGCAACTCGACCAAGGGGTAATGCGAGATGGCACGTTCAGTAAAGAAAGGCCCCTTCGTCGATCATCACCTGTTCGGCAAGGTGGAGACCGCGCGGGCGAACAACGACAAGCGACCGATCAAGACCTGGTCGCGCCGTTCGACCATTCTTCCCGACTTCGTCGGCCTGACCATCGCCGTGCACAACGGCCGGCAGCACGTGCCGGTGTTCGTGTCGGAGAACATGGTCGGTCACAAGCTCGGGGAGTTCGCCCACACCCGCACCTTCAAGGGCCACTCCGGCGACCGCAAGGCCGCCAAGGGCCCGGGCAAGTAACAGGAGGCACACATGCAAACCCGAGCCACACTGCGCGGTGTGCGCCTGTCGGCGCAGAAGGGCCGACTGGTCGCTGACCAGATCCGCGGCCTGCCGGTCGAGCGCGCGCTCAATCTGCTCGCCTTCAGCCCGAAGAAGGGAGCGGCGATCATCAAGAAGGTGCTCGAATCGGCGATCGCCAATGCCGAGCACAACGATGCCGCCGACATCGACGAACTGAAGGTCACTCTGGTGCACGTCGAGCAGGGCACCAGCCTCAAGCGCTTCATGCCGCGCGCCAAGGGGCGTGCGTCGAGCATCACGAAACCGACCTGCCACGTCTATCTGGCAGTGGGCGACGGCAAGTAGGCCGCGCATCCCGAGACGACTGACGAGGCATAGGGGTATCCATGGGACAGAAGATCCATCCGATCGGCTTCCGGCTCGCCGTCCAGCGTAACTGGACTTCGCGCTGGTATGCCAATCACCGCAATTTCGCCGGCATGCTCGGTGAAGACATCAAGGTGCGCGACTTCCTGCGCAAGAAACTCTCGCACGCCGCCGTGGGCCGCGTACTGATCGAGCGCCCGGCACGCGACGCGAAGATCACGATCTTCAGCGCTCGTCCGGGCGTGGTGATCGGCAAGAAGGGCGAGGACATCGAGCAGTTGCGCAGCGCGCTGCGCAAGTTCATGGGCGTGCAGAACGTGCACGTGAACATCGAGGAGATCCGCAAGCCTGAGCTCGATGCGCAGCTGATCGCCGATTCGATTTCCTCGCAGCTCGAGAAGCGGATCATGTTCCGCCGCGCGATGAAGCGGGCAATGCAGAACGCGATGCGCCTCGGTGCCCAGGGCATCAAGATCATGAGTTCGGGTCGGCTCAACGGCATCGAGATCGCCCGTCGCGAGTGGTACCGCGAGGGTCGCGTACCGCTGCACACGCTGCGCGCCAACATCGAATACGGCGTGTCCGAAGCGAAGACTACCTACGGCGTCATCGGCATCAAGGTCTGGGTCTACAAGGGTGACGTGATCGGCCGCAACGAAGCGGTGCCCGAGGCGACGCCCGCCCCGGCCGCCGAGCCCGAACGCAAGCCACGCAAGTCCGGAGTGAGAAATGCTGCAGCCAGCTAGAACCAAGTACCGCAAGCAGCAGAAGGGCCGCAACCGCGGCATCGCCACGCGCGGCAACAAGGTGAGTTTCGGAGAGTTCGGTCTGAAGGCCCTCGACCGCGGCCGTCTCACTGCGCGGCAGATCGAGGCGGCACGACGAGCGATGACCCGTCACATCAAGCGCGGTGGGCGGATCTGGATCCGCATCTTCCCCGACAAGCCGATCTCGCAGAAACCCGCCGAGGTCCGCATGGGCAACGGCAAGGGCAACCCCGAGTACTTCGTCGCCGAGATCCAGCCGGGCAAGATGCTGTACGAGATGGACGGCGTCGACGAGACGCTGGCTCGCGAGGCGTTTCGCCTCGCTTCGGCGAAGCTGCCGCTGCGCACGGCGTTCGTTGCGCGTCAGGTCGGAGGTTGATCCGCATGAAAGCCAAGGAACTGCGTAACCGCACGCAGGAAGAGCTGGTCGAGGAGGTCAACAGCCTGCTCCGTGCCCAGTTCAACCTGCGCATGCAGCACGCCACCCAGCAACTGGCGAAGTCGAGCGAGCTGCGCAAGGTGAAGCGCGACATCGCGCGCGTGCGCACGGTGGCGACCGAACTCGCCCGTGCGAAGCCGGCCACCAAGGCCTGACGCCCGCAGCGCAGCCGCGCGCCCTTCGCACCCATTCATTCCAGGACACTACGACATGACCGAAGCCCCGACCTCCACCTCCCGCGTGCTCAGCGGACGGGTGGTCAGCGACAAGATGGACAAGACGGTCACCGTGCTGGTCGAGCGCAAGGTCAAGCACCCGCTCTACGGCAAGGTGATGGTGCGTTCGAAGAAGTACCACGCGCACGACGAGACGAACGAAGTTAAGGAAGGCGACCTGGTCGAGATCGCCGAGACGCGTCCGTTGTCCAAGACCAAGGCGTGGACGGTGTCGAAGCTGGTCGAGAAGGCGCGTACTGCCTGAAAGTAACGCTTGTGGAACCGTCGGGTTTCGAGCGATAATCGAAGTCTTTCCAGATCGCAGGGCCCCGCCCGCAGTCGCGGCCAGGGGCGGTTCTGGCAGAACCGGCAGGGCAGGGGAGTCTCTCCGCGCAGCCGGGTGGTACCTCCCCGGATCCGGGGTCCAAGACTGATCGCGCGGCGCACGGCGCCCGCGGTAGAAGTTGGAACGAAGCACGAACAGCAGGCAATGATGCGGTGCGGGCGCCGCGGCAGGCCGGAGTGTGAAACGCGCCGGCTCCGCCGGCGGTCGTTGTCGATCGATCCACCGCGCGCGTCGCGGTCGGACAGGAGAATGAGATGATCCAGATGCAGTCGGTCCTCGACGTGGCCGACAACACGGGTGCGCGGTCGGTGATGTGCATCAAGGTGCTGGGCGGCTCGAAGCGGCGCTACGCCGGCATCGGTGACGTGATCAAGGTCAGCATCAAGGACGCAGCCCCGCGCGGCCGCGTGAAGAAGGGCGAGGTCTACAGCGCGGTCGTCGTGCGCACGGCGCACGGGGTGCGTCGGCAGGACGGGTCGCGCGTTCGCTTCGACGCCAACGCTGCCGTGCTGCTCAACGCCAAGCTCGAGCCGATCGGCACGCGAATCTTCGGTCCCGTCACGCGCGAACTGCGTACCGAGCGGTTCATGAAGATCGTCTCGCTCGCCCCGGAAGTGATCTGAGGCGGGCCGCCAGGAGAAGCAGCGATGAAGAAGATCAAGAAGGGTGACGAGGTGATCGTGCTGACCGGCCGGGACCGTGGCAAGCGCGGGACCGTGCTGAAGGTGCTGGAAGGCCACCTCGTCGTCGAGGGCATCAACCGGGTGAAGAAGCACCAGAAGCCGAACCCGCTCAAGAACACCCAGGGCGGCATCGTCGAGAAGGAAATGCCGATCGACGCGTCCAACGTGGCGGTGTTCAACCCTGCCACGCAGAAAGCCGACCGCGTCGGCTTCCGCAAGCTCGAGGACGGACGCAAGGTGCGGTTCTTCAAGTCCAACGGGGAACTCGTCAGCGCCTGAGCTGCGCTTCCGGCGGGGCCTTCGGTCCCGGCGTCTGATCGAACAAGACGAAACAAGGGCCTGCGCCGTCACACCGTCAGGCCGTCCGTATCCTAGAGGTTGCCCAACATGGCCCGCTTGAAAGAACACTACCGCAAGAAGATCGTTCCCGAACTCACCGAGAAGTTCGGCTACAAGACGCTCATGCAGGTGCCGCGCATCCTGAAGATCACGCTCAACATGGGTGTGGGCGAAGCGGTCGCCGACAAGAAGGTCCTCGAGAATGCGATCGGCGACATGCAGAAGATCGCCGGCCAGAAGCCGGTGGCCACCAAGTCGCGCAAGTCGATCGCCGGCTTCAAGATCCGCGAGGGCTACCCGATCGGCTGCATGGTCACTCTGCGCGGTGAGCGCATGTACGAGTTCCTCGACCGCCTGGTGTCGATCGCACTGCCGCGCGTGCGCGATTTCCGGGGCATCTCCGGCAAGTCGTTCGATGGTCGCGGCAACTACAACATGGGCGTGCGCGAGCAGATCATCTTCCCCGAGATCGACTACGACAAGGTCGACGCGGTGCGCGGCATGAACATCACGATTACCACGACGGCGCGTTCGGACGAGGAAGCACGCGCGCTGCTCGCTGCATTCAACTTTCCGTTCCGCAACTGAGGGTACGAGAGATGGCAAAGCTGTCCCTGATCAATCGCAACGAGAAGCGCGTGGAGACGGTGGCGAAGTTTGCCACCAGGCGCAAGGAACTGATGGCCCAGGCGCGCGATCCCCAGTTGTCGGACGAAGACCGTGCGAGCGCGCGCGAGAAGCTCCAGCGCCTGCCGCGCGATGCATCCCCCACGCGCGTGCGCAATCGCTGCGCCCTCACCGGCCGTCCGCGCGGCGTGTACAGCAAGTTCGGCCTCGGCCGCAACAAGCTGCGTGAAATCGCCATGCGCGGAGAGATTCCGGGCGTGACCAAGGCAAGCTGGTAGGAGCGTTCAGATGAGCATGAGTGATCCGATCGCCGACATGCTGACGCGCATTCGCAACGCGCAGATGGCGGAGAAGACATCCGTGGAGATGCCCTCGAGCAAGCTCAAGGTGTCTATCGCCAAGGTCCTGAAGGACGAGGGCTACATCGACGGGTTCGCGGTGCGTCCCAACGACGGCAAGCCGATGCTCGACATCGCGCTTCGCTACTACGCCGGCGAGCCGGTGATCGAGAAGATCGAGCGGGTGAGCCGCCCCGGTCTGCGCGTGTACCGCGGCACGCACGACCTGCCGCGCGTGATGAACAACCTCGGCGTCGCCATCGTGTCCACGTCCAAGGGCGTGATGACCGATCGCCAGGCGCGCCAGCAGGGCATCGGTGGCGAAGTGCTCTGCGTGGTGCATTGACGGAGTCGGCAAATGTCTCGAATCGGCAAATCCCCGATCCCGGTGCCCGCTGGCGTTGAAGTCGCCATCGCGCCGGATTCGATCAGCATCAAGGGCCCGCTGGGTACCGCGCAACAGGCGGTCACCGGCGGCGTGAGCGTCGCGCGCGAGGGCGATCAACTGCTCGTGACGACGCTGAACGACTCGGCGCAGGCGAGCGCTATGTCCGGCACGTTGCGCGCTCTGGTCTCGAACATGGTCACTGGCGTCACCAAGGGCTTCGAGCGCAAGCTGCAACTGGTCGGCGTGGGCTACCGCGCTCAGGCACAGGGCGACAAGCTGAACCTCACGCTCGGGTTCTCGCATCCGGTCGTGCACCAGATGCCCAAGGGCATCACCGTGGCCACGCCGACGCAGACCGAGATCCTGATCAAGGGCATCGACAAGCAGGTCGTCGGGCAGGTTGCGGCCGAAGTGCGCAGCTATCGTCCGCCCGAGCCCTACAAGGGCAAGGGTGTGCGCTACTCCGACGAAGTGGTCGTGATCAAAGAAACGAAGAAGAAATAAGGCGGGGCCGACACCATGTTCGATCGCAAACTCTCACGCCTGCGCCGTTCGAAGCAGACCCGGCGCAAGGTTGCCCTGGCGCGCGCTGTGCGCCTGGCCGTGCACCGCTCCAACAACCACATCTACGCGCAGGTCATCGCCGCCTCGGGCGACCGCGTGCTCGCAGCTGCCTCCACGCTCGACGAATCGATCCGTACTGCGAATCCCAAGACCGGTACCGTGGCTGCCGCCGCGCTGGTGGGCAAGGCGATCGCGGAAAAGGCGAAGGGACTGGGCATCGAGTCGGTTGCTTTCGACCGGTCGGGCTTTCGCTACCACGGCCGCGTGAAGGCGGTTGCCGAGGCCGCGCGCGAAGCCGGCCTGAAGTTCTGACGCCCGCGTTCCTCCCAACCCGACCCGGCCTCCGACAGCACCCGTCTTCACGGACCGTTCGTCACAGACATCCAGACCAAGCGAGAGATTCGAATGGCGCAGAACAGCAACCGGCGCGACAACCGCCGGCAGGAAAAGCAGGACGACTCCGAGGGAATGCGCGAGAAGATGATCGCGATCA
>CANGUQ010000137.1 GCA_947456915.1 Betaproteobacteria bacterium | reverse complement strand
TCACCGCGGCGTCGGGCTTGAGGCCGGCCTTGCGGCACTTGATGTCGAGGAACTTCTCGGCACCGAGATCGGCGCCGAAGCCGGCCTCGGTGACCACGTAGTCGGCGAGCTTGAGCGCGCTCCGGGTGGCGATCACGGTGTTGCAGCCGTGCGCGATGTTCGCGAACGGCCCGCCGTGGATGAACGCCGGGTTGTTCTCGAGCGTCTGCACGAGATTGGGAGCGAGCTGGTCCTTGAGCAGCACGGTCATCGCGCCGTGTGCCTTGAGGTCCCGCGCGCGCAGCGGCTTGCCGTCCCGGGTGTAGCCGAACACGATGTTGCCGAGCCGCTCCTTGAGTTCCTTCACCGAACTGGACAGGCAGAAGATCGCCATCACCTCGGACGCGACGACGATGTCGAATCCGTCCTCGCGCGGGTAGCCGTTGGCGGTGCCGCCGAGGGCGACGGTGATGTCGCGCAGGGCGCGGTCGTTCATGTCCATCACCCGTTTCCAGGTGATGCGGCGGATGTCGATCCCGAGTTCGTTGCCGTGCGAGATGTGGTTGTCGATCAGGGCGCTGAGCAGGTTGTTGGCGAGTGCGATGGCGTTGAAGTCGCCGGTGAAGTGCAGGTTGATATCCTCCATCGGAACGACCTGGGCATAGCCGCCGCCGGCGGCCCCGCCCTTGACGCCGAACACCGGGCCGAGCGAGGGCTCGCGCAGGCAGATCATCGCCTTCTTGCCGATGTGGTTGAGTGCGTCGCCGAGTCCGACGGTGGTCGTGGTCTTGCCTTCGCCGGCGGGGGTGGGGTTGATGGCAGTGACGAGGATCAGCTTGCCGTCAGGCCTGTCCTTGAGGCTGTCGACGAAATCGAGCGACACCTTGGCCTTGTAGTGGCCGTAGGGCTCGAGGTGCTCTTCGGCGATCCCGAGTTTCGCGGCGACCTTGGCGATGCGCTGCATGGTCGCTTTCTGTGCGATTTCGATGTCTGATGCCATGGTCGTCTTCTCCTCGAATTGGGTGGGCCGGTCGGGCCGGTGCGCCGCTGTGCTGGCGCGAGCGAGGGCGACTATAGGGTGCCGGCGGAAACGGCGACCTTGACCGCGGTCAAGTGGCTGCGGGGCCGGGGGCAGCGTGCCGGAGACGGCTCTCGCGCATCGCACCCGCTCCGGAAAATGGCCAGGGCAGTCCAGCCGTGACGCGCCGACAGCGAACGGTGGCAAGGCGTGCTTCAGCGCGATACCCGCTCGATGTGGGAAGCGGCGGGCCCTGCGGCGAGCACTTCGGCTCGGTATCCGCTCGATGCGGCGCGACACCCTGCTCCGTTCGTGTCCCCCGGCTTCGCGCGCGCCCGCGCGCCCGAAGCCTCCTCCTTTACCTCTCTGCGCAGGGTATCGCACCACATCGAGCGTGCACCGGGCCATGGCACGAACGGCAATACCGCGTCGCCCCCGTTCCGGGAAAGGGCTGGCGCAGTCCAGCCGTGACGCGCCGACAGCGAACGGTGGCGAGGGGACGCGGGGACTTTCCCGGCACGGCACGCGGGTGCAGAGCCGGTGTCGCCGATGCGCCCCTGCAGCGAAGTAAAGGAGGAGGCTGCGGGCGCCCCGGCGCCCGCAGCCGGGGGACATGAGCGGAAGGGGCGCGTCGGCGGCGCCGGCCTCACGCGCGATCTGGACACGCCTCGAACCGACGCCTCGGCGCGGTATCGGCGCAATGCGCAGACGCTGCCGCCGTACCGGTGGGCGTTTCGGTACGGAGTGCGTTCAACGCACGCGAGCGCGGCTGGAACCTGCGCCGGTCAGCGCTGCTCGGCCAGCACCTGTCCCGCTCCGAAGCTGGAGATCGGCCGCAGCGTGCCGCCAGCCCGGATGCGCACGGCGCAGTACTTGAACTCGGGAATCTTGCCGAACGGATCCAGCGCCGGGTTGGTGAGCAGGTTCGCCGCCGCCTCGTGGTAGCAGAACGGGATGAACACCGCTCCGCGCGGCGTACCGGCCTCGGCGCGCGCGTAGAGCGCGATCGTTCCGCGCCGCGACTCGACGGTGATCACCTCGCCGGGCTTCACGCCCAGCGCGTCGATGTCCAGCGGGTGCATCAGTGCGGTGGGATCCGGCTCGATCGCGTCGAGCACGGCCGCGCGACGCGTCATCGCGCCGGTGTGCCAGTGCTCGAGCTGACGCCCGGTGATCAGCACCATCGGGTAGTCGGCATCGGGGCGCTCGGCGGCCGGGATGACGTCTGCGGGGACGAACTTCGCTCGGCCGGTGGCCGTGGGAAAGCGGTCGATGAACACCGTGGGCTGCCCCGGATCGCCCTCCTTCTCGCACGGATAGGTTACCGAGCTCTCTTCCTCGAGCCGCTGCCAGGTGATGCCGGCGATGCTGGGCATCGCCTGCCGCATCTCGTCGAACACCTCGGACTCGTGGCGGTAGTTCCAGGGCAGGCCCAGACGCTGGGCGAGCGCCTGGATGATCCACAGGTCCTCGCGCGCCTCGCCGGGGGCGGGCAGCGCCTTGCGGCCGAGTTGCACCATGCGATCGGTGTTGGTGACGGTGCCGGTCTTCTCCGGCCACGCCGAGGCCGGCAGCACGACGTCGGCGAGATAGGCGGTCTCGGTCAGGAAGATCTCCTGCACCAGCAGGAAATCGAGGCTCGCCAGCGCCTCGCGCGCGTGGTTGAGATCGGGGTCGGACATCGCCGGGTTCTCGCCCATCACGTACATGCCGCGGATCTGCTTCTCGAGCGCCGCGTTCATGATCTCGACCACGGTCAGGCCGCGCTGTGCGTCGAGCGGCACACCCCACAGCCGTTCGAACTTCGCCCGCGACTTCGGATCGTCGACGAACTGGTAGTCGGGGAACACCATCGGGATCAGCCCGGAGTCGGACGCGCCCTGCACGTTGTTCTGGCCGCGCAGCGGATGCAGGCCGCTGCCGGGCTTGCCGACCTGCCCGGTCATCAGGCACAGCGCGATCAGACAGCGCGCGTTGTCGGTGCCGTGCACGTGCTGCGAGATGCCCATGCCCCAGAGGATCATCGACCCCTTCGACGTGGCGAACGCACGTGCGACCTCGCGGATCGTCTCCGCGTCGATGCCGCACACCGGCGCCATCGCCTCCGGGCTGTAGCCCTCGACGTTGCGGCGCAGGTCCTCGTAGCCGATGGTGCGCGAAGCGATGAATGCTTCATCCACCAGCCCCTCGTGCACGATCACGTGCATCATCGCGTTGAGCAGTGCCACGTCCGTGTCGGGCTTGAACTGCAGCGTCCACGTCGCGTGCCGCGCAAGTTCGCCGCGACGCGGGTCGGCGACGATCAGCCGCGTGCCGTTCTTCACCGCGTTCTTGATCCAGGTGGCAGCCACCGGGTGGTTCACCGTGGGATTGGCACCGATCACCATCACCACGTCGGCGTTGACCACGTCGTTGACCTGGTTGGACACCGCCCCGGAGCCGATGCCCTCGAGCAGCGCGGCAACCGAAGAGGCGTGGCAGAGCCGGGTGCAGTGATCGACGTTGTTGCTGCCGAATCCGGTGCGCACCAGCTTCTGGAACAGGTAGGCCTCCTCGTTGGTGCCCTTGGCGGAGCCGAAGCCGGCGAGCGCGCGCTTGCCGTGCGTGTCGCGGATCGCCCGCAGCCTGCTCGCCGCCAGGTCGAGCGCTTCCTCCCAGGTGGCCTCGCGGAACACCGACAGGGGATCGCTCGGATCCATCGTGAAGTCGGCGTGCCTGGGTACGTCGGACCGGCGGATCAGCGGCGTGGTCAGCCGCTGCCGGTGGTGCACGTAGTCGAAACCGTAGCGGCCCTTCACGCACAGCCGGCCGTGGTTGGCCGGCCCGTCGCGGCCCTCGACCCACAGGATGCGGTCGTCCTTGATGTTGTACGTGAGCTGGCAGCCGACGCCGCAGAACGGGCACACCGAGTCGACCTTGCGGTCGGGCACCTGCAGGCCGACGTCACGCGCGGGCATCAGCGCGCCGGTGGGGCACGCCTGCACGCACTCGCCGCAGGCGACGCAGCTGCTCGCACCCATGGGATCGTCCAGATCGAACACGATCTTCGACTGGTCGCCGCGAAATGCGTAGCCGATCACGTCGTTGACCTGCTCCTCGCGGCAGGCGCGCACGCAGCGCGTGCACTGGATGCACGCGTCGAGGTTGACCGCGATGCCCGGGTGCGAGAGGTCGGCGCCGACCTTCTCCCGCGGCGCGAAGCGCGGCTTGCCCAGCGCGAGCTTCCGCGCCCACGCCTCCAGTTCGGAGTCGTGCGTCAGCGACTTCTCCGGCATGTCGGAGAGCAGCAGTTCGAACACCATCTTCTGCGACAGCCGGGCGCGATCGCTGTCGGTGGTGACTTCCATGCCGGCCTTCGGGTAGCGGCAGCACGAGGGCGCGAGCACGCGCTCGCCCTTAACCTCCACCACGCAGGCGCGGCAGTTTCCGTCCGCGCGCATGCCGGGCCTGTAGCACAGGTGCGGCACTTCGATGCCGTGGCGCTTCGCTGCCTCGATCAGCGTCTCGTCGGCGTAGCCGGTGACGGTCTGCCCGTTCAGCTTGAACTCGACTTCTTCCCGTCGCGCGACGGGCTCGGACATCATGTTCATCGATCGTCGTCCTGGCGAATGGGCGATGGCTCGGGCGAGGCAGTGGCCGGTGGCCGGCCTCAGGCGCCGAGCTCGTCGGGAAAGTACCTGATCACGCAGCGGATCGGATTCGGCGCGGCCTGCCCCAGTCCGCAGATCGAGGCGTCGCTCATCGCCTGCGACAGTTCCTCGAGCAGCGCGGTGTCCCAGTGCGGCGCCTGCATCAGGTCGAGCGCCTTGGCGGTGCCGACGCGGCAGGGCGTGCACTGGCCGCACGACTCGTCCTTGAAGAAGGCGAGCAGGTTGCGCGCGGCGTCGATCGCTCGATCCTTGTCCGACAGGACGACCACCGCGGCCGAGCCGATGAAGCAGCCGTGCGGGGCGAGCGTGTCGAAGTCGAGCGGAACGTCGCCGAGCGAGGCGGGCAGGATGCCGCCGGAGGCCCCGCCTGGCAGGTAGCCGTAGAACCGGTGACCGGGCAGCATGCCGCCGCAGTACTCGTCGATGAGCTCGCGCACGGTGATGCCCGCCGGCGCGAGGTGCACGCCCGGCTTCCTGACCCGGCCGGACACCGAGAACGAACGCAATCCCCTGCGGCCGTGGCGGCCGTGGCCGGCGAACCAGTCCGGGCCCTTCTCGACGATGTCGCGCACCCAGTACAGCGTTTCCATGTTGTGCTCCAGCGTCGGCCGATCGAACAGACCGACCTGGGCAACGTAGGGCGGACGCAGCCTGGGCATGCCGCGCTTGCCCTCGATCGACTCGATCATCGCCGACTCTTCGCCGCAGATGTAGGCGCCGGCGCCGCGGCGCAGGTGGATCGGCGGCAATCCCCACGGGGGATCGGCTCGCAGCTTAGCGAGTTCGCGTTCGAGCATCTCGCGCACCGCGTGGTACTCGTCACGCAGGTAGATCCAGATGCCGCCGACCTCGCAGGCCGCGGCGGCGATCAGCATGCCCTCCAGAAACCGGTGCGGGTCGCGCTCGAGATACCAGCGATCCTTGAAGGTCCCGGGCTCGCCCTCGTCGATGTTGATCGCCATCAGCCGTGGCGCGGGCTCGGCGCGCACGATGCGCCACTTGCGCCCTGCGGGAAAGCCCGCGCCGCCCAGCCCGCGCAGGCCCGAGGCTTCCATCGCGCTGATGACCGTCTCGATGTCGCGCGTGCCGTCCATGCACTGCGTGAACAGCTGGTAGCCGCCCGCCGCGCGATAGGCGTCGTAGTCGACGTGCTTCGGCGCGGGCGCGCGCGTGGCGCGATTGCGGATCGCCTTGTGCACGGTCTCGGCCGTCGCGTGCCCGATCGGGTTCTGGTGCACCACCGCCGCCGGCGCCACTTCGCACCGACCGATGCACGGCGCGTGCAGCACGCGCACGTCCGCACCGACGGTCTTCCCGAGGTTCTCGATCAGCCGCTTCGCTCCGGCCATCTCGCAGGTGAGCGAGTCGCATACGCGCACGGTCAGCGCCGGCGGTGCCGCCTCGCCCTCCTTCACCACGTCGAAGTGGTGATAGAAGGTCGCCACCTCGTACACCTCGGCGGTCGCGAGCCGCATCTCGGCAGCGAGTGCGACGAGGTGCGCGGCCGACAGGTGGCCGTAGCGGTCCTGGATGCGATGCAGGTGTTCGATCAGCAGATCGCGATCGCGCGGCGCATCGCCGAGCAGGGCGCTCACCTGCTCCAGCGCCTGAGGTTCGACCTGGCGACCCTTGGCGTGACCGCGTCTGCCGCCGGTGCGAAACGAGATCGGCTTCACTTCACCGCCAGCCGCCGACGGCGTGCCGTGTACCGCCGCGCCCTGTCCGCGATCACCCGCGCCCTGCTGCTCCATTGCTCGCCCCTTGTGCTCGGCCCGCCTCGCGCGGCTGCCGAAACGCGGCCGCGCACGACGCCGACGATCGGGTGCGCGCCGCGGCGCCCGCGGCGCGCGTGTTCACTACAGTACGGACTTCAGCAGCTTGCCCATCTCCGCCGGATTGCGCGTGACCTTGATACCGCACTCTTCCATGATCGCGAGCTTTTCCTGGGCCGTGCCCTTGCCACCGGAGATGATCGCGCCGGCGTGACCCATGCGCTTGCCCGGCGGCGCCGTGACGCCGGCGATGAAGCCGATCACCGGCTTCTTCATGTTCGCCTTGATCCAGCGCGCGCACTCCTCCTCGTCGGAGCCGCCGATCTCGCCGACCATGATCACCGCGTCGGTCTCCGGGTCGTCGTTGAACAGCCGCATCACGTCGATGTGCTTCATGCCGTTGACCGGATCGCCGCCGATGCCCACGCAGCTGGACTGGCCGATGCCGAGCTCGCCGAGTTGCCCGACCGCTTCGTAGGTGAGCGTGCCCGAGCGCGACACGACGCCCACGCGACCCTTCTTGTGGATGTGGCCGGGCATGATGCCGATCTTGATCTCGTCGGGCGTGATCACGCCCGGACAGTTGGGCCCGACCAGCAGCGTCTTGCGGTTCTGCTTGCGCATGCGGTCGCGGACCACGATCATGTCGCGCACCGGGATGCCCTCGGTGATGCAGATCACGAGATCGAGATCGGCTTCGACCGCCTCCCAGATCGCGTCGGCGGCGAACGGCGGCGGCACGTAGACCACGCTCACGCTGGCGCCGGTCTGCGCTTTCGCTTCCTTCACGGTCGCGAAGATCGGGATGCCCTCGTACTGCTCGCCCGGCTTCTTCGGGTTGACGCCGGCCACGTAGCAGTTCGCGCCGTTGGCGTACGCCTTGCCCATCTTGGTGTGGAACTGTCCGGTCTTGCCCGTGATGCCCTGCGTCATCACGCGGGTGTTCCTGTCGATCAGAATGCTCATCGTCGTCGGCCCTTGCGTCTTCGTGACTGCGTCGTCGTTACTGCTTCTTCGCCGCGTGGGCCGCGGCAGCCGTCACCACCCGCTCGGCCGCTTCGGCCATGTTGTCCGCGCTGATGATCGGCAGCCCCGATTCGGCCAGGATCTGCCTGCCCAGTTCCTCGTTGGTGCCCTTCATCCGCACCACGAGCGGCACCGCCAGCTTCACCTCGCGCGCCGCGCTGACCACGCCGTTGGCGATGGTGTCGCAGCGCATGATCCCGCCGAAGATGTTCACCAGAATCGCCTGCAGATTCGGGTTCTTCAGCATGATCTTGAACGCCTCGGTCACCTTCTCGGTGGTGGCGCCGCCGCCGACGTCGAGGAAGTTCGCCGGGCTTCCACCGTACAGCTTGATCACGTCCATCGTCGCCATCGCGAGGCCGGCCCCGTTGACCAGGCAACCGATGTTGCCGTCGAGCGAGATGTAGGACAGGTCGAACTTCGACGCTTCGATCTCGGCCGGATCTTCCTCGTCCAGGTCCCGGTAGGCGACGATCTCGGGGTGGCGGAACAGCGCGTTGGAGTCGAAGTTGAACTTCGCGTCGAGTGCGATCACGTCGCCCGAGCCGGTGACGATCAGCGGGTTGATCTCGGCGAGGCTCGCATCGGTCTCCCAGAACGCGTTGTACAGGCCCTGCAGGATAGCCCGCGCCTGCGGCACGGAGGCGGCCGGCACGCCGATCTTCGCCGCGATGTCATCGGCATCGGCAGCGGTGAGCCGCGTCTCGGGGTCGACGACCACCTTGTGGATCTTCTCCGGCGTGTGCGCGGCGACTTCCTCGATGTCCATGCCGCCCTCGGAACTCGCCATCAGCGTCACCTTCTGCGAGACGCGATCGACCACCATGCCGAGATACAGCTCCTGCCTGATGTCCGCGCCCTCCTCGATCAGCAGGCGCCGCACCTTCTGCCCTTCCGGACCGGTCTGGTGCGTGATCAGCTGCATGCCGAGAATCTGGCCCGCCAGCGTGCGCACGTCCTCGATCGACTTCGCGACCTTGACGCCGCCACCCTTGCCGCGTCCGCCAGCGTGGATCTGCGCCTTGACGACCCAGACCTTGCCGCCGAGTTCCTGCGCCGCCTTGACCGCCTCATCGACGCTGAACGCGGGGATGCCACGCGGTGTGCGCACGCCGAAGCGGCGCAGGATTTCCTTGCCCTGATACTCGTGAATCTTCATCTGGATAGGTCCTGTCGATGACCACCGAAGGGTCCCGCGCGTTGTCTGCCATCGGCTGCTGCGGGCCGGGACGTGGCGCGCACTGCCGCAGCGGTCGCCCGGAATCGGCGCGACGCGCTGTGTCTGGCGCCCGTGCGCCGCTGCGTGCAGCGCAACAGCAGCGTCTGCCGGGCCGGCACCGAATCTAGGGCAGCGCCGGGCAGTCAGCCTTGACCGCGGTCAAGCGGGGCCGCGCACTGCGGCGCAACACCCGGGCGTGATTGTACGGCGGCGCGCCG
>CANGUQ010000136.1 GCA_947456915.1 Betaproteobacteria bacterium | reverse complement strand
GTCAGATTCGTTGCAACCCGGCGCCGATAGAGTGCGGTCGAGCGGATGTCGTCGATCGGTGCGAGGTCGGCCGCCAGTGCCGCCGCGACCCGGGCAGACTCGATCCGGCCACGCTCGCAGTGCAGCAGTCGCTGCGCAAGCGCTCGCGCCAGCAGCGGTACCGGTGCAACGCTGGCGAAACCGAACCGCGCAGTCGCCAGTCGCTCGTCCTCCCACTGCAGCAACGCGGCAAGGGCGACCTTGCTGATCGCCTGCGCCTGCCGGGTGCCGACCTTGCGATAGAAGTGGATCGATCCCGCGGGCGGACGGGGCAAGGTGACCGACAGCAGCAGCTCGTCGGGTGCGGCCTGCGTCTGTTTGTAGCCCGTATGGAAGCCTGCGTAGTCGATGCTGCGCGTCTCGCGCGTGCTGCCCAGCTGCAGCGTGGCGCCGTACGCGAGCAGCGCCGGCGGATTGTCTGCAGCCGGCGAGGCATTCATGATGTTGCCGCCGAGCGTTGCGCGGTTCTGGATCGCGATGGAACCGGTCTGCCGTGCCGATGCGGCGAGCATCGGCCAGTGCGCACGGATCTCCGGATGCGACGCGATCTGCGCACAGCTCGCGCCCGCACCGATCACCACGCGGTCGACGTGTACCTCGATCCGCTGCAGTTCGCGCAGCCCCGACAGGTCGATGCATCCGGGCATCGGCGCGTGCGCGAGATTCCAGCCCACCATCAGGTCGGTGCCCCCGCAGATCGGCACTGCGGCACCGGCATGCGCCGCGCGAAGACGCAGCGCTTCGGCGAGCGAATCCGGGCGCAGGAAGACCCCGCTCATCGCGCGGACGTCCGGGAATCGCGGCTCTCGCCTGCCGCCGCAGCGGCAGCCAGCACCGCCTCGTAGATCCTCGTGTAGCCGGTGCAGCGACAGAGGTTTCCCGCGAGTGCCTCGCGCACTTCGTCGAGGGTGGGCTGCGCGTTGCGCGCCAGCAGCGCGTGCGCGGCGATCACCATGCCGGGGGTGCAGATCCCGCACTGCGTCGCCCCGGATGCGGCGAAGGCGCGCAGCAGCGGATGATCGGGCGCCATGCCCTCGATCGTGACCAGTGCGCGTCCCTGCACCTGACCCAGCAGCACCAGGCAGCTGTTCACCAGTTCGCCATCGAGCAGCACCGAGCAGGCGCCGCACTCGCCCTCCCCGCAACCTTCCTTGGAGCCGGTCAGACCGCGCTGCAGGCGCAGGAAGTCCAGCAACCGCTGCGCGGGATCGAACTCACCGGCCACCGTCACGCCATTCAGGCGCAATGCCATCTGCATGGTCACGCCTCCGCACCGCTGGTTGCCGCTTCATCGAGCGCACGCATCACGTCCTCCGGCAGTACCGGCACGGCGGCGATCCGCGTGCCGAGCGCGAAGTTGATCGCGTTGACGATCGCCGGTGCCGGCCCGTCCATCGGCAATTCACCGAGTCCCTTCGCCCCGGCCGGCCCGGTACCTCCGGGCTGTTCCTGGAAGAACACGCGGATCGGCGGCGTGTCCGCGCTGGTCGGCATGATGTAGTTGGTGAGGCGGTTGTTGGCCATCGCTCCGTTGCTGCCCCACACCACCTTCTCCAGCAGCGCATACCCCAGCGCCTGCACCACCCCGCCTTCGACCTGCCCGGCGGCGATCACCGGATTGACCACCTTGCCGATCTCCTGTACCGCGACGAAGTCGACCACGCGCACCTCGCAGCTGATCAGGTCCACCTCCACGTCGGCGACGTAGGCCGCCCACGCGTAGCTCGCATAGGGTGACCCGCGAAACGTCTTCTCGTCCCAGTTGACGTCGGGCGGCGGCTCGTAACGGCTCTCGACCTGCAGCTCGCCCCCGTCGGCGAGGCAGCGCGCGCACGCCTGCGCGAACTGCTGCGCGGTGTGGCCGCCAGCGGGCAGTCCGGCCTCGCGCACGAGCCGGGCACGCAGGCGGGTCGCCGCGTCTTCCAGGATGCGTCCGACGACCATGCAGGTGCGCGAGGCCACTGTCGGACCCGAGTTGAGCACGACGTGGGTATCCACCGGCGCCTGGCTGACCTGCTCGATCGGCAGGGCCAGCGCCTGCGCGACGATCTGGCACAGCGTGGTGCTGCTGCCCTGTCCCATCTCGCTGCTCGAAGCGAGGATCTCCACGCGTCCGTCAGCGTACGCACGCACGGCGGCCCGGGACGCGAGGTATACCTCGCCACCGCCGGTGAAGCCGGCGCCGTGATGGAAGGTCGCCAGTCCGATACCGCGGCGCAACGGCGTGCCGGCCGCCCGCGCCTGCGCGTTGTATGTCGCGTGCGCCGCGCACCGCCCCGCGTGGTCGCTGCGCTCCAGCGCCTCGTCGAGCACGCGGATGAAGTCCATCGACTCGTCCATCAGCTGCCCTGGCGCCGAGGTGTCTCCCGGCCGCAGCATGTTGCGCCGGCGCAGTTCCAGCGGCGACAGGCCGAGCTCGCGCGCAAGGCCATCCAGCGCGACCTCCATGGCGAAGATCGCCTGCGGCGCGCCGAAACCACGAAACGCGCCGTTGGGGGGATGATTGGTGACCACGGCGCGACCGCGCACCGCGACGTGCTCGCACCGGTAAGGCCCCGGTGCGTGGATCAGCCCGCGCGAGAGCACCACCGGCGAGAGCGTCGTGTAGGCGCCGCCGTCGATCGCGTAGTCGAAGTCGATCAGGGTGAGCGTGCCGTCACGCTTCGCCCCGAGGCGCACCAGCGAGCGCGATGGATGGCGCTTGGGTGTGGCCAGCATGTCCTCGGCGCGATCGTAGATCAGCCGCACCGGCCGGCCGTGCGCCTTCAGCGTGAGCAGCGCGGCGTGCGCTGCGATGTGCGACGGATACTCCTCCTTGCCGCCGAAGCCACCGCCCGTGGTCCGGTGGACGATGCGCAGCCGGTCGGTGGTGCGGGCGGTCACCGCGAGCAGCGTGTCCTGCACGTAGAACGGGCACTGCATCGAGCCCTCGATCACCAGCACGCCGTCTGCGTCCAGCTGCGCGATCATCCCCTGCGGTTCGATGTACACGTGCTCCTGCGCGCCGGTCTCGAAGCGGCCTTCGAACACCACCTCGGCCTGCGCTTCGCCCAGCGCCGGATCTCCCTTCACCATCGAGTAGTCGCGAAACACGTTGCCGGGACAGATCGGGTGCCCGGCGCGCAACGCCTCGTCGATGTCGAACACCGGATGCGGATTCGGCGTCTCGACCAGTCGCACACCCGCCACGCCGCGCGCGAGTGCGTGCCGGTCGGCGTGGGCGAGCAGCACGACCGGCTCGGCCGCGTGACGGAACTCGCGCTGCACGAGCGCAGGCTGATCGAGCTCGATCAGCCGGATCCGGTTCTCCCCGGGAACGTCGGCGGCGGTGACCACCACGTACTGCGACCAGTCGATCGCCGGATCGAACTCGATGCGCTCGATCACACCGCCCGGCGAGCGGGTACGCACCGTGGCGCCGTGCAGCGCATCGGGGTAGACGATGTCATCGACGTAGCGGATCGCACCGGTGACCTTCTCGAGCGCGTCCTTGCGCCGTATGCCGGCGCCGAGCACCTTGCCAGAACCGTCCATGATCGCCTGCGGTCGGTGAGTGGAACTCGCGGAGGATCCGCGTGAAAACGCCGGCGAGGTCTCCCCCGCCGGCGCGCTGCTGCGGCACGAACCACGGGCCGCCGGGCCTGCGCCGGCGACCCGTGATGCATCACTTCACCAGCCGCTGATCGCGTGCCGGCAGGAACGAGCGATTGAAGATCTCTGCCTGTGCGGGCGTGCGCGGCAGCGTACTGGCCTCGACCTGCTGCGCGATGCCGCGCGCAAAGCGGTCGTCGACGACGTCACCCAGCCCGATCTTGGCCACCTCCGGCGACAGCACGTCGTTCTTGATCGCTGCCAGCAGGCGCTCGCGCTGATTGTCGCGGTTGAGCAGCGGATCGCGCTTCATCACCGCGTCGATCCCGGCATCCGGATTGGCGAGCACGTCCTGCACGCCACGGGTGAGCGCGCGCAGGAACCCGCGCACCGCCTCCGGGTTCTCCTTGACGAACTTCTGCGTGAACAGGATCGAGTTGCCGTAGCCGGCCACACCCATTTCACCGTAACGGAAGATGTTCAGTTCCTTCTCCGGATTGATGCCCACCGCCTGCGCGGCGAACCAGATCGTGTTGATGAAGCCGGCAACCGCATCGACCTCCTTCTTCTGCAGCATCGGCTCGCGCAGGTTGGGCGCCATGTTGGTGATCTTGATCTTCGAGGCGTCCACCCCGTTCGCCTTGGCGAACACGGGCAGCAGACCGAGCGCCGCGTCGCCGGCGGGCGCACCCAGCGTGCGGCCTTCCAGATCGCGCGGGGTCTTGATACCCGAACTGGCCAGCGTCGCGATCACGAACGGCGCGCGGTTGTACAGCATGTAGACCGCCACCGGCTGCTCACCGGGCTTCTGCGCGGCGAGGCGGATCAGCGCATTGGTGTCGCCGAAGCCGCCGTCGTAGACGCCGCTCGCCACCGAGTTCACCGCCACGCCCGAACCCTTGCCCTGATCGAAGGTGACGTCCAGACCTTCCTTGGCGAAATAGCCGCGGTCCTGCGCGAGCAGGAAGAATGCGTGCGGACCCTGCCATACCCAGTCGAGCTGGAAGCGGACCGGCACCTTCGCCTGGGCGAACGCCGCAGGGGCGAACGTGGCGCTGACAAGAATGGATGCACCGACCGCCAGCAAACGGCGCTTCAACGAGACCTTCATCTGCACTCTCCTGTGTGTGACCCGGACAGGCCGGGCGCTTCCGTGGGAATTCGACTCTCTGCGCACGCGGGAAGTTCCCCGCCCTGCGCGGCGATCACCGCGCGCCCGGGCAGGACCCGCCGGCTACGACGGTGCCCGGGCTGCCGCGACCGTCAGTGCGACTGCAAGGCCAGATCGTTCTTGCGCTGCGCCCAGCCGGCGAAGCGCGTCTCGAGCAGCGCGAACACGCCGTACAGCAGCACACCCATCACCGCCAGCAGCAACAGCGCGCCGAAGGCGAGCGCCGTCTGATAGTTCGCGCTCGCCACCATCATCACGTTGCCGATGCCCTTGTTCGCGGCAACCGTCTCCGACAGCACGGTACCGACGAACGCGAGCGTCACCGAGATCTTCAGCGAGGCGAAGAAGTAGGGCATCGCGCGCGGCAATCCGACCCGGAACAGGATGTCGCGCTTCTTGGCGCCCATCGCCCGCAGCACGTCCTCCAGTTCCGGCTCGGTCGTGGCCAGTCCGGTGGCCACGTTGACCACGATCGGGAAGAACGAGATCACCAGCGAGGTGAGGATGGCGGGGATGGTGCCCACGCCGAACCACAGCACGAAGATCGGCACCACCGCCACCTTCGGGATGCTGGAGAACCCCACCAGCACCGGGTAGAACGCCTCGTAGGCCACGCGCGATGAGCCGATCAGCACGCCGAGCAGCACGCCCACGGCGATCGCCCCGGCGAAGCCGACCAGCGTCGTGTACAGCGTCTGCACCGCATGGGGCCAGATCAGCGGGAACTTGGTGACGAGGTCGTAGAGCACCGCACTGGGCTTGGGCAGGATCACCGACTTGACGCCGGTGAGGATCACCAGCAGTTCCCACGCGACGAAGATCACCGCGACGAACAGGACGGGGAAGAACTTGATCAGGTAACGGTTGTCCATCGTCATGCCACCTTCATCCCTTCGGCGCGCGCGTCGCCGATCTGCTGGCGCAGCCGCTGCACCATCGACACGAAGGCCGGCTCGTACATCACGTCGAGCCTGCGCGGACGCGGAAACGGCACGGTCTCGTGGTGCAGGATGCGTCCCGGGCGCGCGCTCATCACGTACACCGTCTCCGACAGCAGCACCGACTCCGCCAGATCGTGAGTGATCAGCATCACGGTCGGGCGCCTGGCGAGCCACAGGTCCTGCAGCACCCCCCACAGCTCCTCGCGGGTGAAGGCGTCGAGTGCACCGAACGGTTCGTCGAGCAGCAGCAGCGCAGGCTCGTGGATCAGCGCGCGGCACAGGGACGCGCGCTGCAGCATGCCGCCGGAGAGCTGCCACGGCTTCTTCTCGCCGAACCCGCGCAGCCCGACCACCTCGAGCAGCGCCTCGGCCTTCGCCCGGTACTCGTCGTAGCGGGCACGGTAGGCGCTGCGGTACGGTTCGACGATCCGCAGCGGCAGCATCACGTTGTCGAGCACGTTGTACCAGGGCAGCGGGGTCGGATTCTGGAACGCCATTCCGACGAAACCGAGCGGCCCCTTCACCGGCTTGCCGTCGACCTGCACCTGCCCGGTCGTGGGCGCGATCAGGCCGGACACCATCTTGAGCAGGGTCGACTTGCCGCAGCCCGAGGGGCCGACGATCGCGGCGAAGCCGCCGCGCGCGATGTCCAGCGTCGCACCCTGCACCGCCAGCGTGCCGCTCGCGCCGCCGTAGCGCAGGCTCACGTCGGAGAAACGGATGAACGGATCGACGCCGCCGCCGTCGCTGCCGGTCACGGCCGCGGGGGCACTCACTTCGGGCCGTCCATCATCAGGCTCACGTGCGCGGCGACGATGCGCCAGCCCTCGGGCATCCGCACCCAGCTGTGGCTCTGTCGGCCGATCCGGTTGCTGCCTTCGCGGCGGAACTCGGTGTTCGCCACACCGTAGTCACGACCGAACGTGGTGATGCGCGTGTTCTGCAGCGTGCGGTACAGCCCGTAGGTCGGACGCGAGGCGCGGAAGTCCTGGATCTCGGCGTAGCTCCACAGGTTCTCGGTGACCCCGAAGCGCATCGTGCTCGGGTGGTTCCAGAACAGTTCGTCGAGGATCTCGACCTTGTTGTTCACCAGCGCGTCCTCGTAGCGGTTGAACGCGGCGGTGAGTTCGGCATGCACTTCTGGGATGTTCAGTTCAAGGCTCATCGAGTTCTCCAAACTTGCACGAGCGCGCACTTGCCGGGCGCGCCGCCGCGCAGGGGTGCGCGGCATCCGTCGGTCGTCTACACCGCCCTCGCGATCGGCGCGCACGCCACGCCGAGCTGCTCCAGATGCGCCGCCACACGCAGGCACAGGTCCTCGCGCCAGGGCGCGCACACGATCTGCACGCCGATCGGCAGGGCGCCGACGCCACCGACCGGCACTGCCGCCACCGGCCAGCCGAGAAACGAGATCGGCTGCGTGAACAGCCCGAGATTGGGGCGCGCGAGCATTCGCTCGCCCTGCAGGGTGATCCACTCGGTGCCGATCGCCGGTGCGCTCATCGGCGTGGCCGGGGCGATGATCGCGTCGCAGCGCCCGAACACCCGCAGCGCCAGCTCGCGCACGTGGCGACGCACCCGATGCGCCTGCCACAGCCACTGCGAGGGGGCGAGCACTCCGGCGAGCATGCGGTCGCGGATGATCGGGTCGAAATCCTGCGCGCGCTGCTTCAGATCCGGCAGGTGCAGCAGACTGCCCTCGATCGACGTCATCACGAAGGCAGCGGCGCGCCCGCGGCCGGCCTCGGGAATCTCGACGCGATCGACCGCGCCCAGCGCCGAGGCAACCTTCGCCACCGCGCTGCGCGCCTCGTCGCTCATCGGCCCGTCGAAGTACCCGCCGGCGACCGCCACGCGCAGGCCGCTCACGCCCTTGTCCAGTTCGGGCAGCGTCGGCTCCACCGCGCGCTGCGCGCAGACCGGATCGCTCGTGTCGGGCCCCTGCAGCGCGTCGTAGGCTGCCGCCAGATCGCGCACCGAGCGGGCGAACGGGCCGATGTGGTCGAGACTGCCGACGAACAGATAGCCCCCGGCGCGCGACAGACGGCCGTAGGTCGGCTTCAGGCCGAAGATGCCGGTGAGCGAGGCCGGCACGCGGATCGAGCCGTTGGTGTCGCTGCCCAGGCTCACCGGCACCATGCCGGCAGCCACCGCTGCTGCCGACCCCCCCGAAGAACCTCCGGCGATGCGCGACGGATCGTGGGGGTTGCAGGTCGGGCCGTAGTGCGTGTTCTCGGTGCTGAAGCCGTACGCGTATTCGTCCATGTTGAGTGCGCCGGTGAGCACCGCGCCGGCAGCCTGCATCCGCTTCACCGCCGTCGCGTCGGCGGTCGCCGGCGGCAGATCACGATTGATCTTCGACCCCGCCAGCGTGGTCAGCCCACGGATGTCGAACAGGTTCTTGACCGCGTAGGGCACGCCCGCAAGCGGCCCGAGCCGCTCGCCGCGCGCGCGCTGCGCATCCACGGCAGCAGCCTCCGCCAGCGCGCGCTCGCGCGTGATCTCGGTCCATGCGTTGCAGATCGGGTTGCGCGCCTCGATCGCGGCGAGCGCCGCACGCGTGACCTCGACCGCCGACACGCTGCCGGCGGCGACGGCCGCAGCAATCCCGGTCGCGGAGGTGCTCGCCCAGTCGCTGCTGGTGCTCACGGCCGGTACACCTCGGCGACCTCGTCGGTCGCGCCGAGCGGGATCGAATTCACTGCCGCCGCCACCTGGGCGATGCGCTCGAGGTTGGCGATCACGCCGGCGCGATGCTCGGCAGCGAGCGGCAGCCCGATCGCCGCCGCTGCGTGATCGACGTAGGCAGCCCAGTCCACCGCCGCGCCCGGAGAGTTCGTGCTCATGCCTGTCGTTCCTTGCCCGGTCCTGCAGGGGTTGCAGCGGACTGCCGCGCGCGCATCACGGCTCAGGCGCCACCGCCGGTCCCGCCGCTCGCGAGCCACGCCCGCCAGCCGCCGAAACCGGTGATGTCGCGCGCGCCGGCGAGCCCGATCGGCTCGCACACGAAGCCCTTGACACTGCTGCCGTCGGCCAGTGTCACCGTTCCGATCGCCAGCGGTGGCGGCACCTCGGCGGTGAACGCGCCGAAGCCTGCCGCGTCGAGTGCCCAGACCTCGACCTCGATCGCGGCGCCGCCCTCGGCCACCC
>CANGUQ010000135.1 GCA_947456915.1 Betaproteobacteria bacterium | reverse complement strand
CTCACCCTATTCGATGCGCGCGCTCGCGCGTGTCCTCCACGCCCAGGGCTTCGATGTCACGGTGCTGCGCCTGCCCGGACACGGCACGGTGCCGGCTGCACTCACCGCCGTCACCCTGCGCGACTGGCAGGCTGCGGTGCGCATCGGCATGCGCGCGGTGGCCGAGCGCACGCCCGCAGGCCAGCCATTCATCGTCGGTGGCTACTCCACCGGTGCCACGCTCGCCCTGCTGCACCTGCTCGAGACACAGGGCGATGCGGCGTGGCGCGTCCCGGATCGCGTACTCCTGCTGTCACCGGCGGTCGAGCTCACGCCAGTGGCGCATCTGTCGGAGGTGATCGACTTTCTCTCGGTGGTTCCGGTGCCGATCCTGGAGAAGGTTCGCTGGCAGACGGTGGTCGCCGAATTCGACCCGTACAAGTACAACTCGTTCCCGGTGAACGCAGCGCGGCAGATCAACCGCGCCACCCGCGCCCTCGCGCGCGCGCTCGAGCGGGCAAGGGCAGAGGGACGGCTCGCGCAACTGCCGCCGATCACCACGTGGCAGTCCCTGGTCGATGCCACGGTCGGCGCAGGCGGAGTGATCGACGTTCTGTACGCGAGACTCGATGACCCGAGACACCGGCTGGTGATGTTCGACGTCAATCGCGCCGACGCGCTGCAGTCGCTGCATCCACCGCAGACGGGCCAGCGCCTCGAGCGCCTGCGCACGATGCGCCGCGGGTACACGCTCGACATCGTGACCAGCGCGGACGCGCCCGAGTCGCGGGTTCGGATACACCGTCTTGCCCCCGATGGCAGCGTAATGGTGCGCGAAACCGGCCTCGCCTGGCCCGACGGGATCGTCTCCCTCAGTCACGTTGCCCTGCAGTTTCCGCCCGACGATCCGGTCTACGGGTATGTGCCTGGCAGCGGCCAGCACGGCGTGCCCAGCATCGGCTCATGGTCGCTGCGTGGCGAGAACGGCGCGCTGACGCTGCCGCTCGACGCGTTGAGCCGCCTGCGCAGCAATCCGTTCTGGTCGCTGATCGCGGCCGACGTCGGCGAGTCGCTGCGCTAGGGCGGGCGGCGCTCGCATCCGGCACGCCGCGTACGTGCCGCCGGCTTCAGTCCTGCGCGCCGGCCGGGCCGGTACGCCCCGCCGTCGCGGGGTGCAGCGTCACCCGTGCGTCGACCGGCATGAGGCCGCCCGCGTGGGCGATCACCGGGTTGAGGTCGATTTCCGCGATCTGCGGGTGGTGCTGGCGCACGCGCGCCACTGCGAGGAGCAGCGCGGCCAGCGCCTCGCGGTCCACCGGCGCGTTGCCGCGTGCGCCGTCGAGCACCGCGGCGTGGCGCAAGCCGCCGATCATCTCGCGGGCATCCTCCTGCTCGAGCGGCAGGGCGCGAAAGACGACGTCGCCGATCAGTTCGACGAACACGCCGCCCAGACCGAACACGATCACCGGCCCGTGCTGCGGGTCTTCGCTCACGCCGACGATCAGCTCGATGCCGCGCGGCGCCATCGGCGTCACGAGCACACCTTCCACTCGTGCGTCCGCGCGCCAGGCGTGTGCGCTGGCCGTGATCCGGTCGTACCCCGCGCGCATCGCCGCCGCCCCGCGCACGCCCAGCAGCACGCCGTTCGCCTCCGACTTGTGCACGATGTCGGCGCTCACCACCTTCATCGCGAGCGCGACGTCGCCGAAGGCGCTTGCCGCAGCCTGCGCCTCGTCCGCACTGCGCACGAGCACGTGCTGCGGCATCGCGACACCGTGCAGCGAGAGCAGCTCACGCGCCTCGTGCTCGAGCAGATCGCGCCCGGCCGCCTGCGCGGCTGCGATCAGTTGCACCGCGCGCGCCGGCGCTGCGGCGGATGCGTCACCGGGTTGCCCGCGCGCGACGAGCGTCGCCTCCGCACCCGTGGTTGCGCTCGACCGGGCGTTACGGCGGCGCGCTGCGGAAAGATCCGCCGCGCTGGCGAGGCACTGCACCGCGATCTCGACGTGTCGCTGAAACGGTACCCCGCCCGTGCGCAGGATGCGCAGCGACTCGGTCTTCATGTCGGCGTAGTGGCTCTGCACGATCACCGGCTTGCCGTACTCGCGCATCATTGCGCCCAGCTCGGCGCACACCGCGTGCTCCGCTGGCGCCGCCTGCTCGCCGAACCGATCGGCGTAGCCGCCGAGCAGCCCGACCAGCAGCAGCGCGTCGATCGCCGGATCCTCGAGGATCGCGCGGCAGATCGGTCCGTAGTACTCCGCACGCGGGTCGGTGCCGCCACCGGCATCGACCGGGTTGGAGATCGCGGTCGCGTTGGGCACGACGGCGTGGATGCGCGCCTGCGTCGCGTCGGACAGCTGCGCGAGTTCGAGGCCCTGTTCGACCAGCGCGTCGGCCGCCACGGTGAGCGGCCCCCCGCCTTCGGACACCACGGCCACCCGGCGGCCGCGCATCGGCGGAAACAGGCTGAGCGCTTCGGCGACCGGGTAGAGATGGTAGAGCTTGTCCACCACCGTCGCCCCGGCCTGGCGCAGCACGCCGCGGTTGACCGCGTACGCGCCGGCCAGCGATCCGCTGTGCGACTTCGCGGCGCGCTTGCCCTCGCCGGTGCGGCCGGCGACGTACATCACCACCGGCTTCGCCTGCGTCACCTCGCGCGCCACGGCGCGAAACGCGGCAGCGTCCTTGAAGCCTTCCAGATACAGCATCACCGCGGTCACTGCGGGGTCGGCACCCAGGCAGCCGAGATACTCGTGAAAGCCGATATCGGCCTGGTTGCCGACACTCAGCATCGTGTTGATGCCGAAGAAGCCGTGCGTCCTCGCCTGCAGGACGATCGAGGTCACGCAGTTCGCCGAGTTCGACAGCAGGCCGAGCGGCCCGCGCGGAATGTCCGGCAGGCCCCACGCGTTGCAGCCGAGGCGTGCGCTGAACATGCCGTTGGTGTTCGGACCGATCAGGCGTACGCCGTGCGCCCGGGCGGCGGCGACGACGTCTTCCTCCAGCAGGCGACCGGCCTCGCCGGCCTCGCTGAAGCCGGCGGCGAGCAGGATCGCACCCTTCACCTGGCGCCGCCCGCAGTCCTCGATCACCGCCTTCACCGTCTTCGCCGCCGTGCACACGATCGCCAGATCGAGTTCACCCGGCGCCTCGGCGATCGACGGATAGCAGCGAAAGCCGAGAATCTCGCGCTCGCGCGGATTGATCGGGATGATGCTGCCGGCGTAGCCATCGGCGACCAGCGACTGGATGACGCGGTTGCCGCGCTTGAGCGGGTCGCCCGAGGCGCCGACGACGAGAATGCTCTGCGGGTTGAGGACGCGATCCAGATAGTGTGGCGGCGGTGTGCGCACTTCTTGCAATCTCCAGTGGCGGCAGGGCAGGGCGGCAACGCAGCGCCGCGCGACCCGGACCGCAATGGTGCCCGATATCGCCGGCTCGGCGCGAGGTGCCGCTGCACGGCGGTGCGCGTGGCGAGCTCCGTCCCGGCGCGCAGACTCCGTGCGGCTGCGACAGTGCGCAACAGCCGATGCCGATGCGCTGCGACGGGTACAGTTCCGCAGTGCAGCGGCGCTGCCGCGCATCTCGAGGAATGCATCGCGAAGATGACCTCCCACGCGCGTCAGATCGCCCGCTACTACGCCTGGCTCGACCGTTTTGCACCGCTGCGCGCCCATCGTGACCGCACCGGCAGCGAGATTCAGCCGATCCACCGTGCGCTGCGCGATCCCGAAGGCGGGGCGGCGAGCGCGACCGTCGTTCACCGCCTGATGCTCGAGGCCGTGACGCTGCCCGGCGAGCCGCGCGTGCTCGACGCCGGCTGTGGCTATGGTGCCACCGCCTTCGATCTGCAGCCGGAGATCGGCGGTCACTGGCTGGGCGTCACGCTGAGTCCGGTGCAGGTGCAGCGCGCCCGCACGGAGGCATCGCGGCTGGGACTCGCCGGGCGCTTGCGCTTCGAAGTCGGCAGCTACGACGACGCTCTGCCCGGGCGGTTCGACCTCGTGATCGCGATCGAGTCGCTGATTCACGGCACCGACCCCGCACGCAGCATCGCCAATCTCGCCGCGCATCTCGCCCCCGGCGGACACCTCGTCGTCGTCGACGATATGCCGGAGCCGTCGCTGTCGCCGCAGGACGCCGCCGACCTCGACCTGTTCAAGCGCATGTGGCGCTGTCCGGTGGCCCCGCCAGCCGCAGCGTGGCGCGAGGCGATCGCGGTCGCCAGCGTCGAACTCGTCCACGAGCGCGACCTCACCGACCTCATCCTGCTCGGCCAGCCCGATGAGCTGATCGCCCTGCGCGCACGCCTGCAGCGCCGCGCGTTCTGGCTCGGCCTGCTCGGACGCAACCTGCGCGAGCAGGCCGACATCGGCGGGCGCACGCTGGAACTGCTGCAACTGCGCGGCGCGGTGCGGTATCGGCTGATGGTCGGGAGGAAGGCGGGAGGCGACGGCAGAGAGCGCTGAAGTCGTCATGCAGGGGGTGCCGACCCTGAGCGCGCTGGCGCGATACAGGCTCGGGCAGATCAGGTTCGTCAGGGCTGTGTCCCGTGGCTGCTCTGAAGCTGAGGGCCTGTCGCTGCCCGGCCCTTGGCGATCCGGCCCGCACCGCTGCGGATATGCCGGCCAGGAACGTGGCTGCGCCGTCACGCGCGCAGGCAGATGCGACAGGCAGGCAGGTCTGGCGTATGGCTGCCGGTTGTGGAGTCTTCGGAGGCGTGCTCGCCGCCGCACTGGCTGCGGCCGGCGCCTGTGCGCAGGCCTGGCCGGTGCGTCCAGTGACGCTCGTCGTGGGTTTTGCGGCCGGTGGCGGGGCCGACGTGGTGGCGCGCGTGTTCGCCGAATCGCTCGCGCCGGTGCTTGGCGTGGCGGTGCTGGTCGAGAATCGGCCTGGCGCCGGGGGCATCATCGGCGGCGAGTTCGTTGCCCGCGCAGCGCCTGACGGTCACACGCTGCTAGTTGGCGGCCTCGGCCCGAACGCCACCGCGCACAGCCTCTATCCGGCGATCCGTTACGACACGCTGAGGGATTTCGCGCACATCACGCTGATCTCCGAGAACGCCAACGCGCTCGCGCTGCATCCGTCGATACCGGCGGCGACGATCCCGGAACTGGTCGCGCTCGCGCGCAAGCGGCCGGGGGCGCTGTCGTTCGGTTCTGCCGGCAACGGCAGTGCGCAGCACATGGCGGGTGAACTGTTCCGCATCCAGATCGGTACGCGTCTCGTGCATGTCCCGTTCAAGGGCGTGGCGGCCGGACTGAACGACCTGCTTGCCGGGCGCATCGAGATGATGTTCCTGCCGGCGTCGGATGCTGCGCGCTACACAGAGGAAGGAAAGCTGCGTGTGCTGGGCGTCACCACGCGCACCCGCTCCCCGGCGCTGCCGTCGATTCCGCCGATCGCGCAAGCCGGTCTGCCCGGATACGAGCAGACAGTCTGGAACGCGCTGCTCGCCCCGGCGCGCACGCCCGAGGCCGTGGTGGGGGCGCTGCATGCCGCAGCGGTGAAGGCGCTCGCCGCCGGCTCGCGAGCTCGACGGCGGTCTACAACGCGCTGCTCGAGCGGCATCCTCACCTGGTCGGCGTGCTCTACCGCCACTTCGATGTCGACTGGCGCGGGGAGCAGCTGCCGGGGCAGCCCCCGGTCTATCGCGAGCCGGTGTGCGCGTGGGTCGATGGCAGGCTCAGCTGCCGCTTCGCGCCGCGCTTCCTGCGCTCGGCGCCGGAGAAGACCGGTGGGCCGCTGAGCCCGGTGGAGCTCGACGCGATCGCGGTGATGGAAGGTCTCGCCGACGAGCATGCATTCGACATCCGCTTCGATCCGGGCGACATCCAGCTGATCAACAACTACGCGATCCTGCACGGCGCACCGGGTATCGCGATCACGACGATCCCGCCCTGCGGCGATCGCTGCTGCGCATCTGGCTCAACCTTCCCGGGCCGCGCGCTCTGCCCGAGGCCTTTGCGCAAGGCCTGGCCCGGCAGGGGGTGCCGGCGCACGCCTGAGAGCGACTGCACAGCACCGGCGCGCAGCGATGCGCGCCACCGCTGCACCCAGCGCAGCCGCGTCCGTCCGCAGCGCCGCGCGTTCCGGTGTGCGATCGCCCGCAGCGTACGGTTGCCGCCTTGGGCATACTTCTGCCTCGACGAATGCAGCACCGGAACCGACGAGGCCGCGGCTCGGACGGTGCCGGTGACGACACGCGCCGCCGTACGCAGGGGGAGAAGCGATGGACAGCAGGGGCAGACAGTTCAAGGCGCTGATGCACGCGCCGGAGATCCTGGTGCAGCCGGGCGTGTACGATGGCTACAGCGCGCGTCTGGTCGAGCGATCGGGGTTCCGCTGTGCATCGATCTCGGGCGCGGGCGTGTCCGAGAGCCGCATGGGCTGGGTCGATCGCGGCGTGATGACGTTCGAGGAGAATCTCGCGAACGCGCGGCGGCTCGCCGACTGCACCGGCAACCTGCTGCTGCGCGCGGATGCCGACACAGGCTACGGCAACGCGATGAACGTGCACTTCGTCGTGCGCGCCTTCGAGAAGGCGGGCGTGGCCGCGCTGATGTTCGAGGACCAGGTCTGGCCCAAGCGCTGCGGGCACATGGCCGGCAAGGCGTGCATCCCCGCGGAGGAGATGGTGCAGAAGGTGAAGGCCGCCGTCGATGCACGGCGCGATCCCGATTTCTGCATCGTCTCGCGCACCGACGCAGCCGGCCCGCACGGCGTGGACGAGGCGATTCGCCGCCTCAACCTGTACGCCGAGGCCGGCGCGGACATCCTGTACGCCGATGCGCTGCTGTCGAAGGCGGACATCGCGAAGGTCGCGCGCGGCGTACCCAGGCCGCTGATCGTCAACATGGGGCTCGGGCTGCGGTCGCGGCCGACGACGCCGCTGATGTCCCCGCGCGAACTGCAGGACCTCGGCGTCGGCGGGGTCAGCTATCCGCGGCTGCTGTCGACCGCGGCGCTCAAGGGCATGATGAACGCGATGGCGGTGTTCAAGGAGAACGTCGTCGGCCGCAACGAGGTCGTCGATCGCCACGATCTGCTGGTGTCGTTCGACGAGCTGAACGACCTGATGGGCATGGCCGAACTCGACGCGATCGAGCGCCGGTTCAGCGGCGGCTGAGGTGGCGGCGGCCGCGGGCGGCGGCATGACCGTCGCCGAAAAGATCCTCGCGCGGCACGCCGGGCGCGACCGGGTAGGGCCGGGCGATCTCGTGACCGTCGATGTCGACACGGTGGTGCTGTTCGACAACAACTTCATGCCCAACCGCTGGCGCGAGATCCTGGCGATCGACGACCCGTCGCGGATCATCGTCGTCTTCGACCACCGCGCCCCTGCGCCGAACGCCCAGGTGGCGGCCGCGCACCGCACCGGGCGTGCGTTCGCGACGCGCTGGGGCATCACGCGCTTGCACGACGTGGGGGCTACCCAGGGCATCGCGCACCAGCTCGTCGCCGACCACGGCTACGCACTGCCGGGCAGCGTCCTGCTGTGCAGCGATTCCCACACCTGCAGCGCGGGCGTGTTCAACTGCATCGCGCGCGGCGTGGGTCAGCCCGACATCGTGCTCGCGGCCATCCGCCACCAGACCTGGTTCCAGGTCGGTGCGACGGTGCGCTACGAACTGCATGGCACGCTCGCGCGCGCGGTGACGACGAAGGACGCGTTCCTGCAGATGGCAGGCGTGCACGGCGACCACGCGACGCAGAACGTCGAGTTCGGCGGTCCGGGTATCGCCGGGCTGTCGATTTCCGCGCGCAAGACCCTGACGACGATGGCCGCGGAGCTGTCGGCGGAGTTCGCGACCTTCGAGCCGGACCCGGTCCTGCTCGAGTGGGTGCGGGCACGCAACGACGCGCCGTTCGAGCCCGCGTGGCCCGACGCCGATGCGCGATACGCAGCAGTACGCCGCGTGGACCTGTCGGCGCTGGAGCCGCTGGTCGCGTTCCCGGACACCGTGATCGGCAATTCACACCCGGTGGCGGCCGCGGCCGGCACGAAGATCGATCAGGCGTTCGTCGGTTCGTGCGCGAACGGAACGCTGGAGGATCTTGCGCTCGCAGCGCAGGTCGTCTCCGGCCGCACGGTCGCGCCCGGCGTGCGCTTCATCGTCACGCCGGCCTCGCAGACGGTGTGGCGCGACGCGGCGCGAACCGGCATCCTCGCGACGCTCGCCGACGCCGGAGCCGTGATCACGCCGCCCACCTGCGGCGCCTGCGGCGGCGGTCATCTCGGCGCGCTCGGCCCCGACGAGGTGTGCATCACGGCGACCACGCGCAACTTCAAGGGCCGCATGGGCGACCCGACGGCGCGCATCTACATGGGTTCGCCGGCGACGGTCGCGGCCTCGGCGCTGACCGGCACGATCACCGATCCCCGCGAGTTCCTCCAGTGAGTGCGCCGCTGCGCTTCGAAGGCCGGGTCTGGCTGGCCGGCGACGACATCAACACCGACCTGATCCTGCCGATCCAGGCGTTCTATCTGCCGCCTGAGGAGCAGGCGAAGCACGTGTTCGCCGCCAACCGCCCGGGCTGGGCCGCGCAGGTGCGGCCCGGCGACATACTGGTCGGGGGCCGCAACTTCGGCATGGGCTCGAGCCGCCCGGCTGCACGCTCGCTGAAGAACCTGGGCATCGCCTGCCTCGTCGCGCAGTCGATCAACGGCCTGTTCTTCCGCAACTGCGTGAACTTCGCCTTGCCGGCAATGGCCTGCCCAGGGCTTGCGGACATGTTCGCCGAAGGCGACACGGCCGTGGTCGACTTCGAGCGCGCGAGCGTGCGCAATGCGACGCGCGGCCAGTCGGTCGAGGCGATCGCACTGCCGGCGGCGCTGCTCGCGCTGGTTGCAGCGGGCGGCGTATTCCCGATGCTCGAGCGCGAGGGCGCGATCGCGCCGGTTCGCTGATCGGGGCGCACGCTGCGAACTCTGCTGCGGTCGTCAGGCAGGGCCAGCGTTCGCCGCGCG
>CANGUQ010000134.1 GCA_947456915.1 Betaproteobacteria bacterium | reverse complement strand
GCTGGTGCGCGCGCAAGCAGGTCTGTTCACGACGAATCGGGTGTTGCGCGAATATCGACTTAATCCGAACTTTTGGCGCAATGCATCAAAGGGGCTTGATTTTTCGTCCGGATGGCCTTACAGTTCGCTTGTGCCCGGCCTTCAGTGGTCGCGCATAATCCTCCAAAACCTCCTCCTTTGGCGGATTTTTCCGCGGAACCTCCGGGTTCCGCTTTTTTTTGCCCGATTGTCAGAGTAAATTGACACTTTTGCTGCGCTACAGCATTTTCACTGCGGCGCATTCCTGACATTCGATGGGTCTCTTCAGTCGATCGGTTTCTGACAGTCGGGTGCAGGCTGCAGCCAGAGACATACGCTGTCCACGACAGAATCAGGCGTGTGTCGAGGCACTCAGAACCCAGGTCCCGTCCCCGCGGGTCGTCAGCATTCTCTGGTGCCACGCGCGCAGGCTGTCGCGGTGGCCGACACTGATCAGTGTCGTATCTGGTAGACGCTGTCGCAGCAGGGCATACAGCTGCTGCTCCGCTGCGCTGTCCAGCGCCGAGGTGGCTTCGTCGAGGAACAGGACGTCCGGGCGTGCCAGCAGCGCGCGCGCGAACGCCACGCGCTGCTGCTCGCCGCCGGAGAGAACCTGCTGCCACGCCTCGACCTGGTCGAGTCGGCCGCGCAGGTGCGCGAGGCCGCACGCTTCGACAATGGCGTCGAACTCCTCCGGGTGCGGTTGCACGTCGGGCATCGCCTGCCGTGCATCGATTCCGGCAGCGGCCGCCGCGGCGGGCGCCGCAGCCGATGCGTCCTCCGGCGCGGCGCCCGGATACCAGAGGGCGGTGCGCAGCGTGCCCAGCGGCAGGTAGGGCCGCTGCGGCAGAAACATCACGCGCTCGCGCGGCGGCGCTTCGATGCGCCCGCTGCCGAACGGCCACACGCCGGCGAGCGCGCGCAGCAACGTGCTCTTGCCGCGTCCGGATTCGGCGCTCACCAGCAGACTGTCCCCGGGCGGCAGCTCCAGTTCGAGTGCGTCGACGATGCGCCGGCCGTCGGGCAGCTCGACCCGAAGGGCATGCGCAGCCAGGGCTGTGTCCGCACGCGCCGCGAAGGTGAAGCCGGCGGTGCGTCCGCACGCAGCCTCCGCCGCCTGCATGCTGGCGTCGAACTGCGTCAGCCGATCGATCGTCGCCTTCCACTCGGCGATCTGGCCGTAGCTGTTGATCAGGTATGACAGTGCGTCGTGAACGCGCCCGAACGCCGACGAGATCTGCATCAGTCCGCCGAGCTGGATCTCGCTGGCGAAGTAGCGCGGCGCTGCAACCACGAACGGAAACACGACCGCGAGCTGGTTGTAGGCGTTGCTGAACCAGGTGAGCCGCTTGTTGCGGTCCATCAGTCGCCAGTAGTTGGCGAATACCGCAGCGAAGCGCTCGCGAAAGCGCGCCTGCTCCTGCGCCTCGCCGCGATACAGCGCCACTCCCTCGCTGTTCTCGCGCAGGCGCATGAGGCCGAAGCGGAAGTCCGCCTCGCAACGCTGCTGCTCGAAGGCGAGCCTCACCAGCGGTCGCCCGATACGGTTGGCGAGCCAGGTGCCGATGAGCGCGTAGGCCACGGCTGCCCACACCATGTAGCCGGGCAGTGCGAACTCGAGGCCGGCCACGGCGATCGCAGCCGGGCCGGACAGCGCCCAGAGTACGAACACGAACGAGCCGAGCGTCACCAGCGCATTCATCAGTCCGAGCGACAGATCGAGCGTCTTGTCGCACATCAGCCGCAGATCCTCGGCGATGCGCTGGTCCGGGTTGTCGGTGTGTCCGCTGTCTGCGGTGGTGCGCTCGAGCAGCTGCATCCGGTAGTAGGTCTGTCCGTCGAGCCAGCGCTGCAGATGGACACCGGTCAGCCAGCGGCGCCAGCGGATCTGCAGCATCTGGTTGAGATACGACTGATAGACGACGATCAGGATGTAGAGCGCAGCGAGTAGCAGGAAGTACCACAGCAGTGCGACGAAGCCCGCCTGGTCGTAGTTCTGGATCGAGTTGTAGAAGTCGTTGTACCAGGCGTTGATCTGCACCAGCATGTAGACCGAGCCGAGGTTCAGGGCCACGACGGCACCCAGCAGCAGCCACGCCGACAGGCGTTCGTCGGATCGCCAGTACGGACTCGCCAGCCGCCAGAACAGGCGCAGGAATTCGCCCGCGGGCAGGCCTGCGGGCGGCTTGGCAGCGGCGGGACTTGCAGTCTCGACCAGGTGCGGATCGGATGCCGGGGCGGCAGGCTCGCTCAAGGGGGCAGGCTCCAGGGTGCTCGTGGTGCAGGACGAGGCGTCGCGGTTGCGGGGGCGCGCTGCGGGTTCGATGCCACATCGCAGTGCCCCGCGGCAGTATGATCGGCGCGAATGCAGACTTCCAGAACGAAGGCATCGTTGTCGCTGCGCGCGCCGCCGGGCCCGTACGCATGATCGAGTGGAGCGGTGAACTGATCGCGCTCGGTGTGCTCACCGTGTTCGCCGCGTACTTCACCTTCGGGCTTGCCGGATTCGGTTCGTCGCTGCTGTGCGTGCCCGTGCTGTCGCAGTTCCTGCCGCTCACGTTTCTGCTGCCGGTGTGTCTCGCGCTGGACTTCGCGGCGTCGCTGCAGACGGGCTGGCGCGCAACCGGCGCCGCTGATCTGCGCGAACTGCGGTGGACGCTGCCGCCAACGCTGATCGGCACGATCGCTGGTGCGCTGCTGCTGGTACATCTGCCGCAGCAGTGGCTGCTCGGTGCACTCGGGCTGTTCACGCTGGGCTACGCCGTCTACCTGCTGGGGCGGTTGCGCGCGGGTCAGCCGACCCTCGCGCCGGCGAGCCAGTGGTGGGCGCTGCCGGCCGGCGCAGCCGGCGGGCTGATGGGCTCGGCGCTCGGCGTGCCCGGGCCGATGTACGTGATCTATCTCACCCGTCGCATCGCCGACAAGGCGTGTTTCCAGGCAACGCTTGCGCGCGTGCTCGTCGCCCATTTCTTCATCCGGATCGTCGTGTTCGCGCTGGCCGGGCTGTACGCACAGCCGCAGCTGTGGCCGGCCATCGCGCTGCTGCTGCCGGTGTCGGTGGCAGGCGTCTGGCTGGGCATGCACGTGCAGTTGCGCCTGCCGCATCGCCTGTTCTTCCAGCTGATCGCGCTGCTGCTGCTGGTGGTCGGTGTGGCGCTGTGCGCGCGGGTGTTCGCCTGATGGTCGTGCGCCGATGATCGATCCGGCACTGCTGTTCGCGCCCGTGCCGGTCTCCACACCAGTGCTGGTCCTGTGCGTGCTCGTGGTGTTCGGCGCCTATCTGGTGTTTGGCGTGTCCGGCTTCGGCGCGTCGCTGATGACCATCCCCGTGCTGTCGCAGGTGCTGCCCCTGGGTCTGCTCCTGTCGCTCGCGGTCGTGCTCGATCTCTCGGCGGCGGCGCTGCTCGCGATGCGTGGCGGAGCACCGGTACCGCGCGCCCGGGACGGCGATGCCGGATCCGGCGTCGCGACGGTCGCACGCGCCGAGGTGTGGCGACTGGGAGCGGGCGCCGTCCTGGGTGCCGGCGTCGGGGTAACGCTGCTGGTAGGACTGCCGGTGGCCGCGGCCATGTTCGCGCTCGGCGTGTTCCTGCTCGCCTACGGACTGTGGTCGTGGCGCTCGCGCATCCCGGACACGCCGATCGCGGCGCGCTGGGGGCCGGCGTTCGGGTTCGGCGGCGGACTGCTCGGTGCGCTGTTCGGCATCGGCGGGCCACCCTACGTGATCTATCTGACCCGGCGCATCGTCGAGCGCGATCGGCTGCGGGCGACGATCGGCACAGTCGTGCTGGCGAGCCTGCTGATCCGCTTCGTCGCGTTCGCCATCGCCGGGGTCCTGCTGCAGCCCGGTCTCGCCTCGATGCTCGCGCTGCTGCTGCCGGCGTGCGCGGCCGCGGTGCTGGTCGGTCAGCGCATCGGCGATCGGCTGTCGCGGCGGCATCTGCTGCGGGCGATCGCCCTGCTGCTCGCGGCAAGCGGTGCAGCACTCGTCGTGCGTGCGTGGCCGCAGCTTGGCGGCTGAATCCGGTGATGACGGCCTGCCGGTCGGAGGCGGTCGCGTGTGCGCCGTTGCATCGAAGCGGGCAGCGTTGTCAAGTCTGCAGGTCAATATCGAACACGCGGCGCTGCGGCAAGCGGTCACTATAATCCGCGCTGCGCGTTCCGCAGGCAACCCGATGCAATGCACGGATTGATGCGGGTTGCAGCCCGATACGCGCCCGGTTATCCACAATTGCTGTGAATAGTTTTCTCGATGAGGTCGAATGGCCAGCGCGCGCTATGACGAAGGCTCGATCCGGGTCCTGAAGGGTCTGGAGCCGGTGAAGGAACGCCCGGGGATGTACACCCGCACGAGCGACCCCGGCCACATCATCGCCGAAGCGATCGACAACTGCGTCGACGAGGCGCTCGCGGGCTACGCCAGGAAGATCGAGGTCACGCTCCACGCGGACGGCTCGATCGGTGTGGCCGACGACGGACGCGGCATTCCGGTGGGGCCCCACCCCGAAGAGAAGGTCCCGGTGGTCGAGCTGGTGTTCACCCGTCTGCACGCGGGTGGCAAGTTCAACAAGCGCGATGGTCAGGCGTATTCGTTCGCCGGCGGCCTGCACGGCGTGGGCGTGTCGGTGACCAACGCGCTGTCGCAGCAGCTGGACGTCGAGGTGCTGCGCGAGGGTGCGCGCTGGCAGATCGGTTTCGCCGACGGCGACGTGGTGAAGAAGCTGAAGAAGGTGGGCGATGCCGGGCGCGAAACCGGCACGCGGCTTCGCATCTGGCCCAATCCGCGCTATTTCGATCAACCGAAGGTGCCGGTCGACGAACTGGAGCGGCTGCTGCGCTCGAAGGCGGCGTTCCTGCCCAGCGTCACCGTCACGCTCACGGTCGAGCGCGCCGGCGGCAAGACCGAGTCGCGCACCTGGCGCTATCGCGGCGGCATCGAGGAGTACCTGAACGAGCTGCTGGCGGGCGCGCCGACGCTCACCCCGGTGTTCGTCGGCGAGAAGTACGCGCCCAAGCCGGGCGAGAACGACAGTTTTGCCGAGGGCGAAGGTGCAGCGTGGGCGATCACCTGGCTGGAGGACGGTGCGTCGATCCGCGAGTCGTATGTGAACCTCATTCCGACGGCGGGCGGTGGCACGCACGACAGCGGACTGCGCGAGGGCGTGTTCAATGCGGTGAAGAACTTCATCGATCTGCACAACCTTCTGCCCAAGGGCGTCAAGCTGCAGCCCGACGACGTGTTCGGGCGCGCCTGCTACGTGCTCTCGGCGCGCGTGCTCGATCCGCAGTTCCAGGGACAGACCAAGGAGCGCCTGTCCTCGCGCGACGCGGTGCGGCTGGTGTCGACCATGGTGCGCGACCCGAGCGACCTGTGGCTCAACGAGCACGTCGATTACGGGCGCGCGATCGCCGAACTCGCCATTCGCCAGGCCCAGCAGCGCATGCGCTCGGCACAGAGCCGCGTGGAGAAGAAGAAGGGCTCGGGCGTCGCGGTGCTGCCGGGCAAGCTCACCGACTGCGAGTCCACCGACCCTCAGGAGAACGAGGTCTTCCTGGTGGAGGGCGATTCCGCCGGCGGCTCGGCCAAGCAGGGGCGCGACAAGAATCTGCAGGCGATTCTGCCGCTGCGCGGCAAGGTCCTGAATTCATGGGAACAGGAGCGCGACCGGCTGTACGCGAACAACGAGATTCACGACATCGCGGTGGCGATCGGCGTCGATCCGCACGACCTGGATGCCGCTGACGGCGTGCTCGACAACCTGCGCTACGGCAAGGTCGCGATCATGGCCGACGCCGACGTCGACGGCGCGCACATCCAGGTGCTGCTGCTCACGCTGTTCCTGCGCCACTTCCCCAAGCTGGTCGAGCGCGGCCACGTCTACATCGCCAAGCCGCCGTTGTACCGGATCGACGTGCCGGCGGCCGGCAAGCGCCTCGCACGCAAGATCTACGCCCTCGACGACGCGGAACTCGCGGCGACCGAGGACAAGCTGCGCAAGGAGGGCGTGCGCGACGCGGCGTGGCAGGTGCAGCGCTTCAAGGGGCTGGGCGAGATGAGCGCCGAGCAGTTGTGGGAGACCACGATGAACCCGGCCACGCGGCGGCTGCTGCCGGTGGCGATGACGCGTGCCGAGGTGGCCGAGACGCTGCGCGTGTTCACGATGCTGATGGGCAAGGGCGAAGCCGCGTCACGCCGCGCGTGGATGGAGCGCCACGGCAACGAGGTGGAAGCCGATGTCTGAGTCGATGTGCGGGCGGGCTACCGCGGAAACGGCCACTGAGCGGAGGCAGCGGTGAGCGGGCGCAGCGACCAGATCGAGCTGTTCGAAGACACGCGCGACCTCGCCGCGGCCTCGCCCCCGGCCGGAGGCGATGGCGCACCGCCGCGGGCGCCCGGCGGTCTGCCGCCGATTCCCGACGGCGATGCGCTGCCGCTGTCGCTGTTCGCGGAGCACGCGTATCTCTCCTACGCGATGTCGGTGGTGAAGGGGCGCGCACTGCCCGACGTGTGCGACGGCCAGAAGCCGGTGCAGCGGCGCATCCTCTACGCGATGCGCGAACTGGGACTCGCCGCGACGGCGAAGCCGGTCAAGTCCGCGCGCATCGTCGGCGAGGTACTGGGCAAGCTGCATCCGCACGGCGATCAGTCCGCCTACGACGCGATGGTGCGCCTGGCGCAGGACTTCACGATGCGCTACCCGCTGGTCGACGGGCACGGCAACTTCGGTTCGCGCGACGGCGACGGCGCGGCGGCGATGCGCTACACCGAGGCGCGGCTCGCACCGATCGCGGAACTGCTGCTCGCCGAGATCGATCAGGGCACGGTGGACTTCGTGCCCAACTACGACGGCGCGTTCCGGGAGCCCACGTTGCTGCCGGCGCGCCTGCCGATGCTGCTGCTCAACGGCGCATCGGGAATCGCGGTCGGCATGGCGACCGAGATTCCCTCGCACAACCTGCGCGAGGTGGCGGCGGCGACGGTTGCGCTGATCCGCAACCCGAAGCTCGACGTCGATGCACTGCGCGAGCACCTGCCGGGGCCCGACTTTCCGGGCGGTGCGCAGATCATCTCGCCGGACGAGGATCTGCGTAACGCCTACGACACGGGGCGCGGGTCGCTCAAGGTGCGTGCGCGCTGGGTGTTCGAGGAACTGGCCCGCGGCCAGTGGCAGGCGGTGATCACCGAGCTGCCTCCAGGCGTTTCGGTGCAGAAGGTCCTCTCCGAGATCGAGGAGCTCACCAACCCGAAGGTGCGCACCGGCAAGAAGACGCTGACCCAGGAGCAGACCCAGCTCAAGCAGCTCACGCTGTCGGTGCTCGACAAGGCGCGCGACGAGTCGAGCAAGGACTCCCCGGTGCGCCTGGTGCTCGAGCCGCGCACCTCGCGCATCGATCGCGACGAATTCATCAACACGCTGCTGGTCCACACCAGCATGGAGTCGAGCGTGTCGGTGAATCTGGTCACGATCGGCCGCGACGGCAGGCCGCAGCAGAAGTCGCTGCGCGGCGTGCTCGCCGAGTGGATCGATTTCCGCTTCGACACGGTACGTCGGCGCAGCCAGCACCGGCTGGCGCAGGTCAACGATCGCATCCACGTGCTGGAAGGCCGGATGCTGGTGCTGCTGTCGGTGGACGCGGTGATCAAGGTCATCCGCAACGCCGACGAGCCGAAGTCCGAGCTGATGGCGGCGTTCAGCCTTTCCGAGCGGCAGGCCGAAGACATTCTCGAGATGCGGCTGCGGCAGCTCGCCCGGCTCGAGGCGTTCAAGGTCGAGCAGGAGCTGCAGAGCAAGCGCGGCGAGCGCGAGGAGCTCACCGAACTGCTGGACAACCCCGCGTCGATGAAGCGGCTGATCATCAGGGAGATCGAGAGCGACGCGAAGCAGCACGGCGACGCCCGACGCACGCTCATCAAGCCCTCCGAGCGAGCGAGCGTCGAGGTCGCCGTCGTCGACGAACCGGTGACGGTGATCTTCTCGGCGAAGGGCTGGGTACGTGCGCGCAGCGGGCACGGCCACGACTGGACGCAGTTCGGGTTCAAGGAGGGCGATCAGCTGCAGTTCGCACGCGAGGTGCGTACCGTCGATCAGGCAGTGTTTCTCGACTCGCGCGGGCGCGCATACACTGCGCCGGTCGCCCAGCTGCCGGGCGCACGCGGCGACGGCGTGCCGGCGCCATCGCTGTTCGACGTGCAGGAAGGCGCACGCATCGTGCAGATGGTTGCCGGACGGCCGGAAGAGTCGGTGCTGCTCGCCGGCAGCGGCGGCTACGCGTTCTGCTGCACGCTCGGCGACATGCTCTCGCGCATCCGCGCCGGCAAGCAGTTCATGGGCCTTGCCTCGGACGAGGAGCCGCTGCGGCCCGCGGTGTTCGATCCGGCGACCACGCGCGCGATCGCCGCGGTGTCCGAGTTCGGCCGACTGCTGGTGTTTCCGATCGGGGAACTGAAGCAGCTGTCGGGCGGCGGGCGTGGCGTGATCGCGATGGGGCTGGACGACGGCGAGAAACTGGTCGCGCTGGGGCCGTGCGATGGCCGCCGGCTGCGGCTCGGCGGCACCGGCAGGGGTGGCAAGCCCGGGGAGATCGAGCTGGCCGGCGCCGAGTTCGCGCACTACGAGGGTCGGCGGGCGCGCAAGGGCCTGCTGCTGCCGAAGAAGTTCAGGGCCACTGCAATACTGACAACGGGCTGACGCACGCTGAGGGCGTGGCGCTCGCCCGGCGCGGCAGCGCCCTCGCAGCGCTCGCGGATGCGGGCGGCCGGACTGTTCAATCACGTGACTGCCGGTGCGTGCGCACGCCGCGCACCGGCAGCAGTGTTGCGCCCGGCACGAAAGTGCAGGGCCTCCGGTGCCGCACACCTGCGGTCCGGCATGGAAACGGGCAGTCGTTGATTGACAACGTGCGCCGCTCCCCGCACAATCGGCGATTCACTTTTGGA
>CANGUQ010000133.1 GCA_947456915.1 Betaproteobacteria bacterium | reverse complement strand
GGGGCGAGGCGCGGCAGGCGGCGCGGCGGGCAGGGCGGCAATCGGGATGTCGGCGGGACCGGTGCCCGCGAGGCCGCTCGCGCGGGCGCGACGCGCGGCAGCCTATTCGAGCGCGATGCGCACTGCCGCAGCGGCAGCCCAGGGCGCGAAGGTGAGCGTGAACACCGTCAGCGCGGCAAGCAGCGACAGGTGCGCGCCTGCGGGGAGTCCGGACAGTGTCGCTTCCACAGCGCCGGCCCCGAAGATGAGAGCCGGAATATACAGCGGCAGCACGAGGACCGCAGTCAGAACGCCGCCGCCACGCAGCCCGAGCGTGAGGGCGGCGCCGATGGCCCCGATCGCCCCCAGAACCGGCGTGCCGAGCACGAGCGAAAGCACCAGCACCGCGATCGCCTCGCCCGGCAGATCGAACTGCAGGGCGATCAGCGGTGCGAGCAGTGTCAGCGGCAGGCCAGTGGTCAGCCAATGGGCCGCGAGCTTGGCCAGCACGATCAGCGACAGCGGCTGCGGCGCGAGCGCAAGCTGCTCGAGCGTGCCGTCGGCGTGATCGGCCGCGAACAGCCGCGGCAGCGCGAGCAGCGCGGCGAGCAGCGCGGCGACCCACAGCACGCCGGGCGCCACTGCGCGCAGCAGCTCCGGTTGCGGCCCGATGCCCAGTGGAAACAGGCTGACCACGATCACGAAGAAGAACAGGATCGTGGCGATGTCCGCCGGACGGCGCAGGGTCAGCCGCAGATCGCGTCTGAGCACGCACAGCAGCACGCCGGTCATCGGCGATCACCCAGCTCCAGCGCGCGCACCTGCGCCGGGTGACCGCTGCCGTCGGCGGCACGCGGCGCCGGTTCGATCGGCTGGTGCGTGGCCACGACGGCTGCACCGCCGCGATGCAGATGACGCCCGAGCCGGGCCACGAATGCGGCGCACGCGTCCGCATCGAGCGCCGCCAGCGGCTCGTCGAGCAGCCACAACGCACGCTCGCCGAGGTAGAGCTGCGCGAGCGCCACCCGCCGGCGCTGGCCCTGCGACAGCACGCGCCCGGGCAGTTGCTCCCGTCCGGCCAGTCCCACCTCGGCCAGCGCAGCGCGCGCCTGCGCCCGATCGAGCGCGAGTCCGGCGATGCCCGCCGCCACCGCGAGGTTCTCCTCCGCGCTCAGGTCGTCCTTGATCGCCGGCGCGTGTCCGAGGTAGCACAGCTCGGCGAAGTAGTCGTCGCCGAGTGCGGCGATCGGCTGTCCGCGCCAGCGGATGTCGCCCGCCTCGGCTCGGGCGAGCCGTGCCAGCACGCGCAGCAGCGTCGTCTTGCCGCTGCCGTTGCGGCCGGTCACCTGCAGCAGTTCGCCCGCGCCGACGGTGAACCCGAGATCGGCGAACAGCACCCGGTCGCCGCGGGCGGCGGCCAGTGCGGTTACTTCGAGCAAACGGTCCTCCGGCAGTGGCGATCGCGCAGTCTCCATTCTATCGCGCGGCGAACGTATGCTGGAGCACCGCGCCTCGCGCGCCTCGCCGGCAGGAGACTTCGATGAAACGTCACGTCTGGTATTCGCGGTTCGCGAAGTCGGTGTCGCGCGTGTGCGGGCGGCCGATCGTGTTCGTGCTCGCGCTGGCGACGATTGCCGCCTGGCTGATCACCGGGCCGATCTTCGACTTCAGCGACACCTGGCAGCTGATCATCAACACGGCGACCACGATCATCACCTTCCTGATGGTGTTCGTGATCCAGAGCACGCAGAACCGCGACACCGAGGCGATCCAGGTCAAGCTCGACGAGCTGATCCGCGCCACGCGCGGGGCGCACAACGCGCTGCTCGACCTCGAGGAGATGGAAGAGGCCGAGCTCGACGCGTTTCGCGCCCGCTACGAGGCGCTTGCGCGCGCCGCGCGCAGCGGCGGCGCCGGCAGCGAGACGGTGACGGGCAGTCCTGAGCCGTAGCGGTGGCTGCTTCCCGGTCGCATCGCACGCGGGGCGTGCCCCTCATCCAGCCGGGCGCTGCGCGAAGCCGGCAGGCGACCGACGGTGGCAGTACAGTGTGCGCATTCGCGCAGGGGGCTGCGCGACAACGGGGGAACCGGATGCCATCGACCCGACGGCCCGCCGCCGGGCGCGCCGGTGCAGCGCTGCTCGCCACGCATCTGGCCGGTTTCCGCCTGTCGCACCTGCCCATGCGCCATCACAGGGTGCACATGATTCATCCGGCGAGCTGTGCGCGCCGGCTGCTCGAGTTCATCGCGGCCCGCGACGGCCGCGTGCTGGACGAAACCTGAAACGCAGGACGGGGAATCGAGATGGAACAATCGCTGGATCGACGCGCGGTCACACTCACCAAGACGTTCTGCGCGCACCTCGCCGGCACTACGTGGGAGGCGCTGTCGCCGCGTGCCCGGCGCGAGTGCCGGCGCGGCCTGCTCGACTGGCTGGGCTGCGCGCTCGCGGGCAGCCCCAGTCACGAGGTTGACGTGCTGCTGGCCACCTACGCCGAGACCGGCGGCGCCGCGCAGGCGAGCGTGCTCGGGCGTGGTCTTCGCCTCGGGCTGCTGGAGGCGCCGGTGGTCAACGGGCAGATGGGACACCTGCTCGACTACGACGACACGCACATGGGCGGCGTCGTGCTGCACGCGAGCTCGCCGATCCTCGCCGCGCTGTGCGCGCTCGCGCAGAAGCAGCCGGTGTCCGGGCGGGCCTTCATGCTCGCCTACGCCTGCGGCTTCGAGGCCGGAGTGCGCGTGGGGCGCACGGCGCCGGGACACCACGACGGCGGCTGGCACCTGACCGGGACGCTGGGCACGATCGCCGCTGCCGCCGCCTGCGCGAAGCTGCTCGGGCTCGATGCCCAGCAGACCACCTACGCGCTGGCCATCGCCGCCACGCAGGCCGCCGGCATGCAGCAGAACCGCGGCACCATGTGCAAGTCGCTGCACGCGGGCAAGGCGGCGGCGAACGGGCTGTTCGCCGCGCTGCTCGCCGCGCGCGGCTTCGACGGCTCGCAGGAGATCGTCGAGGGCGGCAAGGGCTTCGCGCGCATCTACAGCAACCGGGCCGCGACCGAGCTGCTGCTCGACGGGCTGGGCGGGCCGTGGGTGATCGAGACCAACGGCCACAAGCCCTACGCCTGCGGCGTGCTGCTGCATCCGCTGATCGACACGATGGTGCAGCTGCACCGGCAGTGCGCGGCCGCCGACGTGCTCGACCCGGCAGCGGTGGCGGCGATCGAGCTCGTCGTGCATCCGCTGGTGCTGTCGATCACCGGCGTGTCGGAGCCCTCCACCGGGCTGCAGTCGAAGTTCAGCTACCGTCACTCCGCGGCGGTCGCGCTGGTCGAGGGCAACGCGGGCATCGCGCAGTACACCGGCGCGAAGGCGAACGATCCGGTGCTGGTCGCGCTGCGGCGCAAGGTCGGCGTGCGTGCCGACGAATCGTTGCGGCGCGACGAGGCGCTGGCGGTGCTCGACATCGGTGGACGGCGCTTCGAGGCACACGTGCCGCACGCGAGCGGCACGGCGGCCAATCCGATGAGCGACGCGGCGATCGAGGCGAAGTTCGCGGCCAATGCCGCCGGGACGATCGGCGCACAGCGTACGGCGGAACTCGCTGCCGCGGTGGCGCGGCTCGATGAGACGCCCGACATGCGCGCGCTGATCGAGCTCGCGCAGTGAACCTGCGGCGGGTGAGCGCCGGTGTGCCGGCACCTGCGGGCATGTCTCGCGCCGGTGGCCGCGTGCGCGAGGCGTGCGCGCGGCGTGTGCCGTCGGCAGGTGTTCGCACCTCGCCTCCGGCCGGTGCGCTGCAGCGCGCGCGCGCCTGAGCGGTGGAGTATCTGGCAGTCCTGATCGCCGGTACCCTGGCGGGTACCCTGAGCGGCGTGGTCGGCACCGGCGCCTCGCTGATCATGATGCCGATCCTGGTGCTCGCCTTCGGCCCGCAGCAGGCGGTGCCGGTGATGGCGGTCGCCTCGGTGATGGGCAATCTGGGCAAGGTGCTGGCGTGGCGGCGGCAGGTCGACTGGCCGGCGTGCGCTGCGTACTGCGCGAGCGCCGTTCCGGCGGCGGCGATCGGCGTGCACACGCTGCTCGAGCTGCCGGCGCGCCTGTTCGAGGTGGCGCTCGGCCTGTTCTTTCTGGCGATGATCCCGCTGCGGCGCTGGCTCGCGCGCCGCAGCTTCCGCTTCACGCTCGGCCAGCTCGCGCTGATCGGCGCGCCGGTGGGCTTCTTCACCGGCATCCTGGTGACCACCGGACCGATCACGGTACCCGTATTCACCTCCTACGGGCTGGAGCGTGGCGCCTTCGTCGCCACCGAGGCGGCTGCCTCGCTTGCCGTCTATGCGGCGAAGGTCGCCACCTTTCAGGGGCTGGATGCGCTGCCGCTGTCGGTGATCGCCAACGGAGTGTTCACCGGCAGCGGCCTGATGGCCGGCGCGTTCGTCTCGCGACGCATTCTGCTGCGCATGTCGCCGCCGACGTTCCGCCTGCTGATCGACGGCCTGATGCTCGTGTCGGGCGTGACGATGCTGTGGGTCGCATTCTCGCCGAGCGGCGTTTAGGCTATCGTTGCAGGCTCAGCGCGCCGGCAGTGCGCGCATCAGTGACGAGCGCGGTCGAACCGCGCGCGAAGCGCAGGAGGACACGATGCTGAAATCCACAGTGCGCGCAGCGGCGGCTGCCGCCGTGATGCCGGCCGCGATCGTTGCCGTGGTCGCCGCGGGCTGCTGGCCAGCGGGTGCTGCCCGCGCGCAGCCGGGCGAGTGGCCGGTGAAGACGGTACGTATCGTGCTGCCGTTCGCGCCCGGCGGCGGCACCGACTTTCTCACCCGGGCGCTCGCGCAGCGCCTCGCCGAGCAGCTCGGCCAGCCGTTCGTCGTCGACAACCGGCCAGGCGCTGGCGGCAACATCGGCGCCGAGATGGTGGCGAAGGGCCCGATCGACGGCTACACGTGGATGGTGTCGACCGCCTCGGTCGCGGTGAACGTCACGCTGTATCCGAAGGCCGCGTTCGACGCGCGCAAGGATCTGCTGCCGGTCACGCAGCTCGCCTCGGCACCGATCCTGATCGCCGTGCATCCGTCGGTGCCCGTGCGCAACCTTAAGGAACTCGTCGCGCTGTCGCGCAGGACGAAGGGCGGGTTGAACTATGGCTCCAACGGCATCGGCACGGCGAGTCATCTGGCCGGGGTGATGCTCGGGCAGACGACCGGCGCGCAGCTCACGCACGTCGCCTACAAGGGTGCCGGTCCGGCCGTCACCGCGCTGCTGGGCGGGGAGATCGAGATCGCGTTCCCGGCGGTGAACACGGTGGCCGGCTTCGTGCGCACCGGCAAGCTGCGTGGCCTCGCCGTGACCACCGCGCGCAGCTCCTCGCTGTTTCCCGACGTGCCGACGGTGGCCGCGCAGTTTCCCGGCTTCGACATCGACAACTGGTTCATGATGTTCGCGCGCAGTTCGATGCCGCCTGCGCTGATCGAGCGGCTGTACGCCGAAGTGGTCAAGGCGATGCAGCACCCCGAGATGAAGTCCTTCGTCGCGCGCGAGGGCGCCGAACCGGTGGTCAGCAGGCCGGCGGAAGCGGCGGCATTCTTCCAGCGCGAGATCGACAAGTTCGCGCGCATCATCCAGCAGGCCGGTATCAAGGTCGACAACTGAGCCGGCAGCCCGGCCCGACAATCGAGCGCACACGCAACCCGCGGCGGAGCCCACCCATGCGCATCACCGGTATCGACGTCATCCCCATCGACATTCCCCTGCCGCGCGATTTCGGCGGCAGCACCTACACGGTGCTCAAGCGCTCGACGATCATCACCCGGCTCGCCACCGACCAGGGCGTGGTGTCCGAGGTCTGGAACGGCGACAACCGCGATCACGGACCGGAGATCGTGCGCATCATCCGCGACGAGCTCGCGCCGCTGGTGATCGGCGAGGATCCGCGGCGCATCGAGCGGCTGTGGGCGCGCATGCACCGCATCACCGAGCGCAACCGTGACCGCAAGCTCGCGATGGAGGCGATCGCCTGCGTCGACACGGCGCTGTGGGACGTGTTCGGCAAGCTGTGCAACACGAGCGTGAGCGTACTGCTCGGCGGTGCACGCACCTCGCTGCCGATCATCTCCATCGGCGGCTACTACCGCGAGGGCCGCACGCTGGCGAGCCTCGCCGAGGAGATGCGCTGGCTGCGCGACGAAGCCGGCATGGCGGGCTGCAAGGTGAAGGTGGGCGGTCTGTCGCCCGAGGCGGACGCCGAGCGCGTGGCGGCGGCGCGCGAGGGTGCCGGTCCTGACTTCACGCTGGTCGTGGACGCCAACCGCGGCTGGTCGGTGCCCGATGCGATCCGTTTCGCGCGACTGGTCGAGCCGCTGAACATCGTCTGGTTCGAAGAGCCGTGCCACTGGTACGACGACGCGACGATGATGGCGCGGGTGCGTAACGCGACGGCGATTCCGATCAACGCCGGGCAGAGCGAATTCACCGCGCACGGCGTGCGCCGTCTGCTCGACGCCGGCGCCGTCGACTACGTGAATTTCGACGCGTCCGAAGCCGGCGGCATCACCGAGTGGCGGCGCGCGGCAGCCGCCTGTTCGATCGCCGGCGTGCGCATCGCCCATCACGAGGAGCCGCAGATCGCGCTGCACATGCTCTCGGGCATTCCGCACGGCAGTTTCGTCGAGTGCTTCGCCGATCCGCAGCGCGACCCGGTGTGGCAGCAGTTGTGGGTCAATCGGCCGCCGATCGTCGGTGGCGTGATGCAGGTGCCCGAGGCCGCGGGCTTCGGCCTGCAGCTGGACGAGGCGCTGGTGCAACGCTATCGCGTGCGCTGATCCGGAACGCGCTGCATCCGGCTGCCGTGCGCAGCATCTTCCCGAGCCGTGCCGCACCGGCACGCGCCCGGCTGGCCAGCCGGCCGTGCTGCGCGAGCTGGCCGTCGGCAATGGTTGAGGGCTGCGGCGGAAACAGCTACAGTGGCCGCGAGGCGCCCGCGAGAGCGCTCATGGAGGAACGGACGTCGTGTCCAGACTCGACGGGAAAGTGATATGCCTGACCGGCGCGGGTGCCGGCATCGCCCGCGCGACTGCGCGCGCCTGCGCGCGCGAGGGCGCCGCGGTAGCGCTGTTCGAGATCGACCGTGCCGCCGGAGAGGCGGCCGCACGCCAGATCGTCGACGAAGGCGGACGTGCGCTGTTCGTGCCCACCGACGTCACCGAGGACGCGAGCGTGCGCGAGGCCGTCGAGCGCACGGTGCGCGAGTTCGGGCGGCTCGACGTGCTGTTCAACTGCGCCGGCGGTTCCGCGCAGGACGACCGCCCGGTGCACGAGATGGACCTGCAGGTGTGGCACCGCACGATCGCGCTCAACCTGCTGCATCCGTTCCTCGTGTGCCGGCACGGCATTCCGCACCTGATGCAGGCCGGCGGCGGCTCGATCATCAACGTCACTTCGCACCTTGGGCTGATGGGGTCGGTCAAGCCCGCGTACGCGGCGACCAAGGGGGGTATCGTCGCGTTCACGCGCACGCTCGCCGCGCAGTACGCGCAGCACGGTATCCGCGCCAACGCGATCGCACCGGGCACGGTGCGCACCGAGCGCTCGATCGGGCGCTACGAGAACGGCGCGCTCGACCCGGACAGTCCGGCGGCGCGCGAGCGCGCGGCATTCCAGCAGCTGTACCCGTTCGCGAAGGGCGAGCCCGAGGACATCGCGGCGATCGCCGTGTTCCTGGCGAGCGGCGAGTCACGGATGATCACCGGCACGACGATCGCCGCCGACGGCGGGCGGTCGAGCTATCTGAAGGTGTACGCCGGCCGCTGAGCGGCGCGCACGCCCCCCGGCGCGTGGTGTTGCTGCCGCGACGCTGCGTGCGCGGACGCCGGCGGTCGATGCGGCGGCCCGATGCGGGCGAAGGGAGAACGACGATGACGGCAGCAGCGGGGCAGCAGCAGCGGTTCGGCACGATCTCGGTGAAACCGCTGGGCGCTGCGCTCGGCGCCGAGGTGAGCGGCGTCGATCTGCGCACGATCGACGAGGCTACCTTCGGGCTGCTGCACGAGCTGTTTCTCGAGCACCTGCTGCTCGCGTTCCGCGGCCAGACCTTCGAGGTCGAGGATCTGGTCGGACTGGTCCGTCGCTTCGGCACTCCGGTGACCTCTTCGGCGCTGCACAAGCGCGACCTGTCCGAGCGCACGGCGAACAAGGTGTTCAACCTGCCGCCGGAGGTGACGGTGGTCACCAACGTCCGGGAGAACGGCAAGCCGGTGGGGATCCTCGGCGACGGCGAAGTGGTCTGGCACTCCGATTTCTCGTTCAAGGAGGCGCCCACCGCCGCGCGCATGCTGCTCGCGAAGGAGATTCCCCCGGCTGGCGGGCACACCTGTTTCACCAACTGCTACGCCGCGTACGATGCCCTGTCCCCGGGGATGCGGCGGCGGCTGTCCGGCATGACGATCAAGCAGGCGAACATCGTCGATACCGCGATGAAACTGCGGCCTGGTGCCTCGCTCGACATGGACATCCGGGAAGTGCCCGGCCCCAGCCACCCGATCATCTCCACGCATCCGGAGACCGGGCACAACATGATCTTCCTCGGGCGCCGTCACGGCGCCTACGTGAACGGACTGCCGCTCGAGCAGGCCGAGGCGCTGCTCGACGAGCTGTGGGCGCACACGGTCGATGAACGGTTCGTCTACGAGCACGTCTGGCAGAGCGGCGACATCGTCGTCTGGGACAACCGTGCCACGCTGCATCGGCGCGACGCGTTCGAGGCGCAGAGCCGGCGCGTGCTGTACGCGGCGCAGGTCGAGGGCCATCGTCCGTTCGAGGCACCGGATGCGCTCACGCGTGCACCGCATCCGCGGTTCGATCCGGCCGCCGCCTGAGCTTCGCCGGTGGTGCCGCCTGCCTCAGCGCCGATCGTCCGGGCGCGAGCACCTGCGCTGCGGCAGCATGCGGCCTGCGCAGGCGCGGCCGCGGCAGCCGCCGTGCGCCAGC